>CAIVGO010000434.1 GCA_903905445.1 uncultured Bacteroidota bacterium | reverse complement strand
TTTTGTGGCCGCATTTAAAAATAAAATTCCTGCCGGCGCGCTCCTGCTCGTGAGCGATATGCCCATGACCACCGAAGGCATCAAAACCCAGGAAAGCGATAAAGCCGTTACTGCACAATTTGCAGATACCCACCTCAACATTGGCGTCGATTCCTTAAAACAACTGATTACAAAGGGGCAAACCGTAAAACACCTCAAATTTGATCTTTAAAACAAGGCTTTCATTTTTTATTGAAAATATTGAACAAACATAAAACCACGGTGTTTTTTATTTGGTATCGCATGATCGTGCCACAAACCACCTAAAAAAACATCCAGATGGTCCGCTTATTTAAACCTTCACCCGCTAACATTGCGCAATTTATCGCAAGGGAAGAGCCGCTTGATTTCAATTACCCCATGGTAGGTGCTACCCGAACAGCCTCCGTGCCGCCCAACTTCGACGTTGATAAAAATTTATTCCTGTTGGGTGCAGGGCCTGAAGCCTGGGAGGCTGCCAAACTTGCAGTACAGCAATGGGTGATGTTTCCGGTGCCCTGGACCCAAATTGAACCATCGCAGGCACCCATCCAAACCAACCAAACCATCGCCATGCTTGCCCGGGTCATGGGGATGTGGTGGATTAATTCCTGCCGGATTGTTTATGTAATAGATGAGCCGAATCGTTTTGGGTTTGCTTACGGCACCCTGCCCGGGCATGCAGAACAAGGCGAAGAACTGTTTTTGGTAGAACGCGACGACACTGGAAAAGTGTATTACCGATTAGAGGCATTTTCACGTCCGCGTCATTTGCTGGCACGGTTGACCTATCCCCTGCCCCGTGTTTTTCAAAAAAAATTCCAGCGTGATTCCAAGGCCGCGATGGTTCAATTTGTTCAAAAAGCAAGCCGATGAAACCCTATATTGGTCCTTTTACCTGGTGTATTTTCCTTTTATTGGCGGGGCTCCCCTGGTTACAATCCCATTGGGAAGGAGCCTTGGTTGTATTTGCTGCCCTTGTTTTGGTTCCGTTGGGATTTGAATTATTGAAATTACCCTGGCAAAATATCCATTGGATCGCTGTTTTTGGCCTTTTACTGGCCTATTTATTATATCCTAATCCCTATGCGGCCATTTTGGCGCTTCCTTATTTGACCTTTGCGGCTTGGACAAGCCTCCAGTTTTTTATCCAGGTATTTTCCAATCCAGCGCGCAGCCTTGGAAAAGTAGTGGAATGTGCAGCCTTAATTTATTGGACAGTTGGGGCAGTTTGGTCGCTCTGTTGGCTTGCTCAATTTGCACCTTTGGGATTTGATGCGACCATGGTGGGGCTTACGGCTGCGCATTTCCACCTGGCGGGTTTTGTGCTTACACTCCTTGTTGCCATCCTTTATCAATCCGATCGATCCCTGTTTAACCGAATACTTGCATGGGTTTCCCTGTTCGGAATGCCCTTGGTGGCCACGGGCATAACCCTCACCAAGTTAGGTTATAGTCCTGTGATAGAATGGATTGCGGGAATTGGCTTTGCGGTTATGGCGTTGGGCGTGGTATTTCAGCAACTGCGTTTGGTTTTTAACGCCAATATGCCGCCAACTGCGCGGTGGTTATGGGGCGCCGGCGCATTGTGTTTATGCGCCGGCGCTACCTTGGCGAGTTTATACGCCCTTCGATTTGTGTACCCGATTGATTGGGTAAACATTCCGAATATGAAAATCTGGCATGGTAGCCTGAACACCCTGGGGTTTGCCTGGGCAAGTTTGTCGGGTTGGGCTTACCTGCATCGAATGCTTTCTACGATGCGCTTGTTTTAAAATCAATTTGATTTTACCAGTTTCAACATTTTTCTGCTGTTATTGGATAGAAATTCGAGGTAATACATACCGGGAGTCAATCCATTTAAATCAAGTGCAACCTTGTATTTTCCTTCCAGGAATAATTCATCCGAAGCATAAATACGCACAATCCGTCCTACCCCATCATACAAGGTCAGGTTTGCCTGTTGGGCAGTAGGCATATCCACCTGCAACCAGGTTTGGCGGTCATTGCTCGGATTAGGGGCAATGGTCGCTTGCCAATCGCCTTCCATTGGGTTGTTGGTTGCCACCACAATTTGGTAAGGCGGCATAGAAATATCATCTACCCAAACCCGATCAAAGCCTTGGTTGCCAATTTCATCTTTTTTATAAATCCAACTCAGGGTGTGTACTCCTGCCGAAATTGGAAAACTTACCAGACTCCAGGCAATGTCACCGCTCCATTTTTCAATTTCAACGCCATCTATTGAAAAGATCAGAAAATCAAATCCTTCTTCAGTGTTGACCCGGCGTGCGAAACTTATATCGCCATCTACTGCAAAATCGAGCGTCATCAGCATTTCAGATTGCTGGTTGTGGGTGATGGTGCCTGAACGGGAGCAATAATCGCCCGTAAACGTATTACCCGCAGTAATCACCCAGGGTTTATTGCCCCCCATTACCCATGGATATACCGTAAAATTATGCGATTCAAAATCTTCCACAATCGGGTTGATCAGGAATGCATCGAAGGTTGTACTGGCATTGTAGTTACCTGCGTTCACTTCGTAACTTAATTCGGCCAGCACTACTTTGGGAGCATTTGCGGCAATGGTTACATAAAAAGTAGCATCCATCGTACCCGTTACAGCATCCAACGCACCCAACTGGAAGGCATCACTGATGCTCAACCATGGAGAGGTCGTGGTTAGTTTGCCGGTTGCCCAAGGACTTTTACTTTGTCCAACATTCAAGTTTTTGATCGTCACCGTAGCAATTTCGCCACTTTCAAAGCGGCCATCACCGTCACCTTGTAAATCAAGCATGGTGAAAGTACCCACTTCCAGTTTAGGTGCGTGCAGCACAACCTGTACAGGTACTTCCAATATCTGACCGCTCTCGAAGGAAATGCTCAATTTGAATTTTACCACATATCCATCCGCGACATCGTCCTTTACGGTAAATGTAAATGCCGCAATATTTTCCTTCACCGTGCCGGCATCGAGGTCGCCAAACAATTCGGTTGCATCCGTTATCACGACATGGTCATCTTCGGTGCTGAGTACAGCGGTCGTTGCGTTGGCAATTTGTCCGCCAGCATTCAACAAACTTACGTTAAATGCCACCGTTTCTCCATAATCTGCATGTTGGTTGTTGTTTCCTGTGATTGCATCATCCAGCACAACACTTTGATTTACCACATAAGGACCAGCAATACTGGCCGATTGCAATACACCTTGATATGGAATAAAATTGAACTGACTTACGGTAAGCGTCACCTCCGAAACATCGATCAGAGCAGGAAATTGCAAGGTTGCAACGCCCCCTTCCACATACGCCACGGCCACGACCTGATCGTTTTGATACAATGCTACCAGCGCGCCTTCCTGTGCACAAGCCACCGTCAAACTGGTAGAACCAACTACAAATTCTGCAGGGTGGTTAACGGTTAATGTTTGCGGCAAACGCGTCCGTGGTACCGTGGTTGGGTCAAAAAACGGGTTCCAAACATCTGCCATGTCAATGCCGCCCTGTCCATAAGCCGCTATCATCAAGGCATTGCCAAAAGCAGCCATTGCACCTAAGTTCGGGTGCAACGTTACGCCATCGGCATCTACCAGATATTGATTCATGCCATCCTGTCCTTCCATCGGTGGGGACCAACTCTGAAAATCGCTCGAAAACAAGCCTGCAATACCACCATAAGGCGTGCCACTTGAAAGATCCCCGGCACGTTGGAATGCCTCGCCCAAGCAGTCGCCACCGCCATTATTCGTAAAATTACCGGCACAACAAGCCACGGCAACCACGATCGGGTACCGGTGCACATTGCGCAAGGTTGCAACGGCCTCTGTGTTAAAATTACCACTTGCCAAGCCTTGCTCCCAGCCATGCCCGGTATAATTGTATAAACTTACGCCGCGGCTGTTCATCAGCGCTACCAATTCGGTATTTTCAGGGCTGGTTGGTTTATCCGAAGACACATCGCCGGGAGTTGGAGAAATCGCGGTTTGATCGCCATCATAAAATTCCCAGTATTTTTCATAGCCATCGGCCAAATGTTTCGTCTTCCATTCATTGCCGTGCTCGTAATCGGCCTGGCCGTCATCGCCAAAACCCTGACCCTCAGCCGAGCAAGACGCCATACCCGTTGCGCACCAGTTGGCCTCGGCATCTACCAAAGGTGATTTTTCATATTCGAGGTTGCGCTTTACCATGATGTTCAGCTGATCCAGGTTGGCAGCATGGAAGCGGCCCACCAAAATTTCCGGAAAATGGTCGTCGCCTTCCATGTAACCCAGGCAATTGTCGCACGAATAGGTGCTGCCCGGACGAACCAACGGTACCAAAGAATATTCATCGCCTACCAGCAATAAATAACTAATACCATGTTCAGTATAGTAGTTTTTTACAAAATTAAACAAGGCCGACGAATCCTGCCCACCCACTTCAGAGGCCGAAACCACCGTGGTTTGGATACCCGATTGGCGTTTCCAGCGCACATATTCTTCCAATCCAGGAACCAGGTCATCCTTCGCAACAATGAGCAATTGCTCCGGATTTTGCACCGAACGACTGGAACTTACAAACCCTGGTTTATAGTTTAAAAACAACTTCTGGTACATATCGCGAAATACCCGACTGGAGCCTTTTTCGATAGAACGGCCCATTTCATTGATTCCCGGTGTAGCAGTTTGTTTGATTCGAATTGTTATTTTTGTGTACACCCGAAGTACTTTTTGTACCGGATTATATTGCACTGGATGGATCCAGAATGCTTGTCCGCGCACATCCCGCAGGATGAACGGATCTTGTTGGGACACCAAATTTTGCGGAAAAAACACGTCATGTTCGTATTTCGAACCAAACGTGTACGGAACCGTTGCCGGATCGATGGTTCGGAGCAGGTTGCCTTTAGAGGGCGCAACAAGCACCCCTGGGAAATCCTGAAATTCGGATTCAGCAACCACTACTTCCATACTGCCTTGGGCAGGAATCATCAAAGTAGCCGCCACCTTGGGCAAATCTGGAGCACCTGCCTCCAACATGGGGGTGCCTTTATCCACCTGAATCACATAAGCAGTACCCTTTTCAGTTGTCACAGCGTATTGATTTACACCAGATAAGGTGTATTGTATGGTCGACTCAGAAAGCGTTGGCGCTTGTACCACCAATCGACTTTGACTTGTTACCTGACCGATCATCGCGGTGATAGAAAGACAGTACAACAAAAAGGTAATTAAATTTTTCATGCGTAACGCTTTATTGGCTGAAATAATAATGGGTAGACAACTGGCAGGGCAAGATCCCCTATTTTTGGACAATGAGTGTTTGACATTTTCCGTTCATGCGTAAAAAATAGATTCCGGGCGCAAGTGGGTCGATTAATATTTGTGCTGCAGTTTCTGGCTCAAATACTTGCGTAGCCAACAATCGCCCGGTTTGATCGCTCAAATAAGCCATGGTAGTATACGCTGTTCTATTTTCTACTAAAAAAGTGCCATTTGACGGGTTGGGATACACGGCAAATCCCTGATTATCAGGTGCTTGCGTGCTACTTACGCCACTGGTGTGCAAATTGTAATACACATCCACAAAATTGCTGGTATTGCCTTCTTCTGAAACGCGAAACCAAAACCAGGCAGCACCTTCCACAGCCCCAGGCTGCACAATTAATTTCAAATAAGGTTGAATAGTATCATGTACCCAATGCATTAAGGCGGTGTTGGGTATATTGATATAACAGGTTCCATAATCACAAATATCAGCATCCCAGCCTTGGGGCATGCTTGCTTCTAATTTGCGCCAACGCAGCAAAAGAGAATCCCCCGATGGATTATCGAAATGGATAAAACACAAATTCGCCTGATTGAGCGCAACCTGTTGCGTGTACAGGGGGCCTGGATTGGCAAAAAAAGTTTGTGCCTGCATGGTGGAAGCCAAACAAATGCAGCAGTATAAAAACAGGGTTTGTAAATTTTTCAAAGCAAAAGGTTTTCGTTTGCACAATTATGCGCACCGAAAGTACAGATTTCCCTCAAAATGCCAATATATATTTTTGCAAATAACCGACCAACCACCTAATTATTAGGTCAATGCACCCTTTTAACGATTAAACCTGGCAGCGTACCATCGTTAAAATCGTAGCAATTGCAACGGTTTCCCCGGTCTCGTCGTATACATCAACCAGCCATTTCACAATACCGCGCGGAATTGCCGCAATACCTTCGCGGCTTGGATCATATTCCTGTTCGGACTTTTCTTTTACGGTCAGTTTTACCCCGATGGTCATACCAGGGTACACGGGTTTTACAAAACGGCATTCTTCCAAGCCATAATTGAGCAAAACGGGCCCTTTTTTAGCATCCACAAACAATCCAGCGGCTTTAGACAGGATAAAATAGCCGTGCGCCACCCGCCCCGTGAAGGGCGTGCCTTCCAGGGCCGTTTCATCCATATGTGCGTAAAAATTATCCCCACTTACATTGGCAAAATTATGAATATCCGCTACACTGATGGTATGCTTGGCCGTAATAAGGGTTTCGCCGATAAACAGTTCTTCGAAATGTTTGCGGAAAGGATGTACGGGCGTTTCAGTTTGCGCTGCGCCCACCTGAAATTGCCGGGTCACATTGGTTATATCCGTTGGATGTCCTTGAATCGCAGTACGTTGCATATAATGAAACACGCCGCGCATACCACCCATTTCTTCCCCGCCACCGGCATGTCCGGGTCCGCCATGTACCAGTAAAGGCATTGGTGAACCGTGTCCGGTACTTTCCTTGGCCGATGCGCGGTTAAGCATCAAAATACGGCCATGAAATGCTGCCGCTTCGGTAATATATTCCCGTTGAATCTTCGGATCGAAGGTGCAAATGGTGCTCACCAACGAACCTTTGCCCATTTGTGCTAATTCAATGGCCTCTTCCAGATCTTTATATGGCATTAAGGTGCTCACGGGACCAAAACACTCGGTTTCATGCGAAAGCACGGTTTCGAGGGGCTTGGAATTGAGCATCAGCACGGGCGACATAAACGCACCTTGCGCGCGGTTGCCACCGATTACTTGTAGTTCTGTTTGGTTACCGTATATAATCGGTGTAAAAGCACTGAGTTGTGCCAGTTTTTCCTGCACCCGATCCAGTTGTTGGCGGTTGATCAGCGCGCCCATACGCACCCCTTCCTGAGACGGGTCGCCGACCACCGTTTTGGCCAATTCTTTGGTGAGTGCTTGTTGCACCGCTTCGAGTAAGGATTCCGGTACGATAATTCTGCGCACTGCCGTACACTTTTGCCCGGCTTTGGTCACCATTTCACGACGCACCTCTTTAATAAACAAATCAAATTCGGGGGTTCCAGGCACCGCATCTGCGCCTAAAATGGCCGCATTCAGCGAATCGGCTTCCATGTTGAAGGGTACACTGTGTTGTACAATGGAGGGTGCAATCCGCAACTTTTTACCCGTTTCGGCACTTCCTGTGAAGGTGACCACGTCCTGGGCATTCAATTCATCGAGCAATCCCCTGCCTGATCCCACAATTAATTGCAGGGCGCCTTCTGGCAAAATACCCGATGCGGCAATATCGCGCACCATGGCTTCGGTCAAAAAAGAAGTTTGTTCACTCGCTTTTACCACAGACGGTACGCCTGCCAGTAAATTGACTGCAATTTTTTCGAGCATGCCCCAAATTGGAAAGTTGAAGGCATTGATATGAATGGCCACGCCGTGTTTGGGCGTCAGGATATGATGCCCGATAAATCCATTTTCTTTGGATAAACGCACCGATTCGGACTCTACAAAGAACGTTTCATTTGGAAATCGGCGCCGCAAACTACTGTAAGCAAATAAGTTACCGATACCGCCCTCAATATCCACCCACGAATCCTGGCGGGTAGCGCCTGTCAAGTGGCTCACTGCATAATATTGCTCTTTGCGCTCCATCAGGTACATCGCGAGGCTTTTAAGCATCCGTCCGCGTGTGTGAAAATCCATCCGCCGCAACACTTTGCCCCCTTTTTTCCGGCCAAAATCCAAGATTTCCCGATAATCCAGGCCTTCGCTGTGCACCATACTGATTACTTCACCCGTATAGGCATTAAACTGTGGAATTCCTGCACCGGATCCGCTAATCCATTGTCCCAGGATATAATTTTGAACTGAATTCATCGTTTTTTTACTTTTAAAATAGACGTGGCAAAAATAGCCATTTGCCCCACAATGCAACCTGTATGACGCAACCGATTATTGACGATCCCCTGGAAAAACCGTCTACAAAAACAGAGCAAGACCGGGTTCAGTTATGGACCATGGTAACCTTGGGTATGGCAATCGCATTGTTGGGCAACAACTTACGCGTTTTGTACGATCCTTTCCCGATGTATTTCGTAGATTTGAATGGCTTTCAAATTGAAACCGATACCGGCATTCATTTTTTAATATTTACGTTTGGTATGCTGTTTTATGCACGCAATACACTCCAAATCCAGCCCAATTCTCCAAGTTTGCCAGCAGTCTGGCTATCTTTTGCTAGTGGCTTTATGGCTATTGTGCTCTTTCGATCGGTCGATATATTTGTAACGTATAGTATCCAAGGCATTTGGCAACCACTTTTGCGTGCGGCGATCCTGATAGGGGCATATTGTAGTGTAGTGAGTTTTCTTTATTTTAGCATAAAAAAAAGAGATTCCCTGGGCATCGCCCTCGCGGCATTGGCAGGCTGGGCGGTACTTTCCTGGGTTTTAAACCATTTTTGGAAGGTTTAAATGGGTAATTTTATGGTAAATGTGGCACCCTTGCCGGGCTCCGAGCGCTTTACAAATATTTTACCGCTGTGATATTGTTGTACAATACGTTGCGAAAGAGAAAGCCCCAATCCCCAGCCCCGCGTTTTGGTTGAGTATCCTGGCTTAAACACCGTTTTAAATTTATTCGCAGGTATTCCTTTACCCGTATCGCTGATATCAATACAGGCAAAGTTGGCTTCCTTATAAACAATGGCCGTTATCGTTCCTATTCCGCCTTCAATGGCATCAATGGCATTGCGCAACAAATTTTCCACCACCCAGTCAAAAAGCGGCGGATTTATAGACACCATTAATGGAAGTTCGGCCTGGGGGTCTGGAAAAACGAAGGCTACTTTGCGCGGTGCCCGACGTTGCATATAGTCGCGGCACAATTCAAGTTGCTCGTATAAATTGACGGGTGACAATTCTGGCAGGGCGCCTATTTTAGAAAAACGGTCGGCCACCAGTTCCAGGCGCGTTACGTCTTTTCCTAACTCATCAAACATCTCCAAATTCGACGCATGATCTTCATTGGTTAAGCGCAATGTTTCTATCCAGCCCAAAATAGCCGTAATGGGGGTACCCAGTTGATGGGCCGTTTCCTTAGCCATTCCCAGCCAAACTTGATTCTCTTCTGCCCTGCGTGCAGCACTAAAAGCCATGTACCCAAATACAATGAACAAGCCGATCAGCAACAATTGCACAAAAGGATACCATTTAAGCTGCGATAACAGCACTGAATGGGCAAAATAAACCTTTTTAATAATCTGTTCCCGAGGAAGCGAAGCATCAATAGAGTCGACAGTACCACTTGCAAACATGGCATTGAGCGCTTTACGCACCTTCGTCGTATCAATGGAAGTCCCCACACTGCCATCTACATTGAGCGCATCTTCAATTTCGCCCGATTGGTTTACTAAAATGACGGGGATGGTGGTATTCAACTCAAGCACCCTGGCTTCGAGGGTCAAATCGCAGTGAAAAAACTGAAATGTATCAATTTCTACCTTATTTAAAGAGCGCTGCGCCTCCGTCCAGATTGAAACCTGCTGAATTTCACGCGCGGCCAATTGGTCGGCGATATATTTGGTATAAACCAGCGATAATGATACAATCAGGACACCGCCGGCAGCCAGGTACCATTTCCAAGATGATTTACGGGCATATATATCCATTTTGTCCAGTAATTTCGAGTATTAGTGTTATTTCGGATGGGGTTTACCATTTATTTATCGCCGTAAGAAACGGAATTCACTCAAAAAGATTTCACTTTTATCACTTTGTTTAACCTTATTTTGAATTTATTAAACAAAACAAGCTGTTTGTTGTTAGAGCAGGCAATTTGTTAACCCTCCTAAACGCCCCAAATTGTATTATTTGTTTGAATTTTGTGGGAATAATTAGAAGGCACGACTTTCTATCAAACCCATCTGCTTCTTATGTCGAAAAAAGTTATTGTTATTGGTTCGGGCTTTGCGGGTCTGGCTGCTGCCTGCAGCCTGGCTGCGGATGGTTTTAGTGTTACCGTTTTGGAAAAAAATGCGGTCCCTGGTGGACGTGCGCGCAAATTTACACAAGATGGTTTTATGTTTGACATGGGGCCGTCCTGGTATTGGATGCCGGATGTGTTCGAGCAGTTTTTTGCCCGTTTTGGAAAAAAAGTCTCCGATTACTACCAATTAACCCGGCTTGACCCATCATATCGGGTATGGTTTGGGGAACATGATCAGATGGATGTGCCTGCCAATATGGAAGCCTTGGAAGCCATGTTTGAGCACTACGAACCCGGTAGCACCCCTCAATTGCGCAAGTTTTTGAAAGAAGCCGGGTATAAATACCAGGTGGGCATGAACGATTTTGTGCGAAAACCCAGCCTGAGTATCCTGGAATTTGCAGACTGGCGCATCATTTCGAGCATGTTTCGACTTCAGATGTTTACTTCCATGTCAAAACACGTTCGTCAGTTGTTCAAAAATGAAAAACTGATCAAACTGCTCGAATTCCCTGTGTTATTCCTCGGTGCTACCCCGCAAAATACGCCCGCACTGTATAGTCTGATGAATTATGCCGATATGCAACTGGGCACCTGGTACCCAATGGGCGGCATGCACCTCATTATTGATGGCATGATGGAACTGGCCACCGAACTGGGCGTAGAAATTTTGTTAAACCAGGAAGTATCTCAACTGGAAGTACAAGAAAAAAGCGTTTCTAAAGTAATCACCACCGATGGAAATACCTACTCAGCAGACGTAGTGGTAGGCGCTGCCGATTACCACCACATTGAAACCAAATTATTGCCCCCACAAGCGCGCAATTACTCCGATCGTTACTGGGAAAGCCGCACCATGGCCCCTTCCTGCCTGCTCTATTATGTAGGGGTCAACAAACGCCTCAAAAACCTCCTGCACCACAACCTCTTTTTTGACACAGACTTTGGCCTGCATGCAAAAGAGATTTATGATACGCCGAAATGGCCCGAACAACCGCTCTTTTACGTGAGCGCTCCATCCATTACGGATCCTAATATTGCACCAGAAGGGCATGAAAATCTGTTTTTCTTGATCCCGGTAGCACCCGGATTGGAAGACACGCCCGAAATCAGGGAAAAATACTTTGATGTTATCCTTAAACGCTTAGAACACCTCACCGAGCAACCCATTCGGGAACACATCGTGTACAATCGTTCGTACGCGCACGCCGACTTTGTGCAGGATTACCATGCATTTAAAGGAAATGCATATGGTTTGGCTAATACCTTGCTCCAAACCGCCTTCTTAAAACCCAGCCTCAAAAACCGCCACCTGGATAACCTGTATTACACCGGGCAACTAACCGTGCCTGGTCCGGGTGTCCCCCCATCTTTGATTAGCGGACAGGTGGTTGCATCCGAAATTCAGCAAAAATTTAAATAAAACACTATGGATCATCTTGCGCTATACCATGCTACCTGCGCCGAATGCAGCAAACTGATCACGACACGTTATTCTACTTCGTTTTCATTGGGTATTCGGGTGTTTCACAAACGCTTGAGAACACCCATCTATGCGATTTACGGGTTCGTACGGTTTGCCGATGAAATTGTAGATACCTTCCATGAATTCGATAAATCCAGCCTGTTTGAGCGTTTTCGGAAAGAAACCTATCAAGCAATTGACGAAAAAATCAGCCTGAACCCGGTATTGCATGCCTTCCAGCAAACAGTACACCAATATAATATTGAACCCGAGTTGATTGAAGCCTTTTTGCGCAGCATGGAAATGGATCTGCACAAGGACGCGTATGATCCCAGTGGCTATGACGAATATATTTACGGCTCAGCAGAAGTAGTAGGCTTAATGTGCTTGCGGGTATTTGTAGAAGGCGATGAGGAGGCGTACCAAAAACTCAAAGAACCGGCGCGCAAACTAGGCGCTGCGTTTCAAAAAATCAACTTCCTGCGCGATATAAAAAGCGACTTTGACGAACGCGGTCGGGTGTATTTCCCGGGCGTAAGTTTTCAAAGTTTCACCAATGAACAGAAACTCCAGATTGAACGCGACATCAAATCTGATTTCGATGAAGCCTTGGAAGGTATTCGCAGCTTGCCGGAAAGTTCACGGTTTGGTGTGTACCTTGCTTATAAATATTACACCCAACTGTTTGCCAAAATCAGCAGAGCAAGCGCTCAACATGTTGCGGAAAAGCGGTTTCGGGTGTCTGATAAACGCAAAATTTACCTGCTGTTTAGTTCTGCCTTACGGCATCGACTCAATTTCTTATAAAAAACACCACCGTATTAACTCAGAATATATTTAAAATGAAGAAGGCTGCCGGGGGACTGGCAGCCTTCAAATTTCACGAAGGTGTACTGGATTAAAAAAATGATGGGAGATTCAGGCGGGGGCCTTAACGGCGTACACCTGCTGTCAAATAAGAAGCAACCTGAGGAAGGGCTCGAACCAACAGCAACGCCGCGATTGTAACATAGAGAATAAGCATAATAGAAACGGATTGGAAAGTGAGTAAATAATGTTTGATTAAAAAAAACAGATTATGAAAAAAATCAACACTCAAAGATGAATCGTTTCATCCATATATTGTACATTTCTATGATTTTTTTTTGTTAAATCCTTTTAAAATAAAAAACCTGCCTGCTGTTCGCTCCTTTTTAACTATTTTTGCGTCAGAATTGTCCAATCTTCTTAAAAGTCAACTTACCTTGTCGACTTCAAACAGGCCCCTCCCCTTGCCTGTTTTCTTGTAATGCTTATTTTCTTTTGCCGATTCAGAAATTACCTATTTTTGTATTGGCAAGTTATCCGTATTCATTTCAAAAAGTTTTGGGAATGGTTTTCAATAATATCCTTGAAACAATCGGCAAGACCCCACTCATCCGATTAAACCAAACAGTAGCCCACATGCCAGCTACCGTGTACGCTAAAGTGGAAGCTTTCAATCCAGGCCTGAGCGCAAAAGACCGGATCGCACTGCACATGATCGAACGTGCTGAACGATTAGGCCAATTAAAGCCCGGTGCTACGGTGGTGGATGCTACCAGCGGCAATACTGGCTTTAGCCTTGCTATGGTTTGCGCCATCAAAGGATATAAATGCGTGCTGACCGTTACCAGCAAAATTTCGGAAGACAAAATGAACAACCTCAAAGCCATGGGCGCAGAGGTGATTCTTTGTCCGCAAGACGCAAAACCAAACGATCCCAACTCTTACTACCGCCGTGCTGAACAATTGGCCAAAGACATTCCCGGTGCGTTTTATGTCAACCAGAATTTCAACCACGATAACGCCGACGCCCACTACCTGAGCACCGGGCCCGAAATTTGGGAGCAAACCCACGGTCGTATCACCCACCTCATTGGCAGTACTAGCACCGGTGGCACCCTTTGTGGTTCGGGTAAATACCTGAAAGAACAAAATCCCGCATTAAAAATCATCGCAGTGGATGCTTTTGGCTCCGTTCTGAAAAAATACCACGAAACGGGCATTTACGACGAAAATGAAATCTACTCCTACCGCATCGAAGGCACCGGCAAAAATATCATTCCCGCCAACCTCGACTTCAGTCTGGTGGATCGTTTCGTGAAAGTAACCGATAAAGACAGTGCCTTGCGCGCACGTGCCATCGCACGCCAGGAAGGCATGCTCGTAGGTTATTCCAGCGGTGGCGCCCTTCAGTGCTTGGAGCAAATCAAAAGCGAACTGACCGCCGATGACGTGGTCGTGCTTATTTTTGCCGACCACGGCTCAAAATATGTCAGCAAAATATTCAGCGACAGCTGGATGGAAGCGCAAGGGTTCCTGGAGCCCAGCGTTGCAGCCGTAGAAGTTTAGCGCCTGTACAGCTCAAATAAAATCACATTTTTCAATAATCATTCCTGTATCGAGATGGATTTGTTCGATAGAATTTTGAAACAATCCGGCCCACTTGGCAAATACGCTGAGGTGGCCGAAGGTTACTACATGTTCCCACGCCTCGAAGGTGCGCTGGGCAACCGCATGCTTTTTAAAGGCCGTGAAGTGATTTGTTGGAGTATCAACAACTACTTAGGCCTCGCCAACCACCCCGAAGTACGTCAGGCTGATGCCGAAAGCGCTGCAAAATGGGGCCTCGCGTACCCAATGGGCGCGCGCATGATGTCGGGCGAAACCGGTCAGCACCGCAAATTGGAAACCGAATTGGCCCATTTTGTCGGCAAAGAAGACGGTTACCTGCTCAATTACGGCTACCAGGGCATTATGTCGGTGATCGACGCGCTGCTTACCCGCCACGATGTGGTAGTGTACGACGCCGAAAGCCACGCCTGTATTGTAGATGCCTTGCGCATGCACCTGGGCAAACGGTTTGCCTTTACCCACAACGACATCAACAGCCTCGCTAAAAACCTCGACCGCGCCAAAAAACTCGTGGAAGAAACGGGCGGCGGTATCCTCGTGATCACCGAAGGCGTATTTGGTATGCGTGGAGATCAGGGTAAATTGCGTGAAATCGTAGCCCTGAAAGAAACATATGGCTTCCGACTGCTCATCGACGACGCCCACGGCTTCGGAATGCTGGGCAAAACCGGCGCCGGAACTGCCGAAGAACAAGACGTTACCGACGATGTAGACCTGTATTTCAGCACGTTTGCCAAAAGTATGGCCCTCATCGGCGCCTTTATCGCCGGCCAACCTGAAATCATCCGCTTCCTGCGGTATAACATGCGCTCCCAGATTTTTGCCAAATCATTGCCGATGCCCATCGTGGAAGGCGGCTTGAAACGGTTTGAATTGCTGAAAAACAAACCCGAATTACGCGAAAAACTGTGGTCGAATGTACACAAACTGCAAGACGGTCTGCGTAGCCGCGGATTTGACCTGGGCGATACCAATACCTGCGTAACCCCTGTTTATCTGCAAGGCGAACCGGAAGAAGCCATGGCCCTGGTAAAAGACATGCGCGAAAATTACAGCGTATTCTGCTCCATCGTGGTGTATCCGGTCATTCCAAAAGGCATGATCATTCTCCGCTTAATTCCTACCGCGGCCCATACTGACGAAGATATTCAATTGACTTTAGAGGCATTTACCGCCATTGGAGAAAACTTGAAAGCCGGGAAGTATAAGAATTATGTGCCGGAGGCGATTGGGTAAGAGGCAGATTTGAAACAATAGGTATAGAAAAAGCCGGTTGATCCTTTTGGGGATAGACCGGCTTTTTTATTTTTAATTTCTAGCCAAATAAAAAGGTGGCAACCGGGTGGGTGGTAAAAAGGTGACTCGCTTTTAACGTTTTAAAAGTTGGAAATCAATCAAAACAGGTCCAAAATGCATTCAAAATCCTGCAAAAACATAGATAACACAAAAACAAAGGAAGTAATAACTTGTTTCATATCATTTGGAATGGTACATTTGTTGTCAATGCATTTACAAAGCAGTCCTACTTTTGTACCAAAATCCATGAGTAGGATCACTGCCAATGCTTTTGATAATGTGTTTCTTTAATCCAAATAATGCACAATGAAAAAAATCACACCAAATATAACTCCGGTGGCGCACAATCAATCATCTTTGGTTGGCACAATACCGCATTCAAAGTTTAATGATATTGGTCAAAACCCAAAATCATTACCGAATGTTCTCGGGTTCCATCACTACAATGACCTGCAGGGCTTTGCATCTGTGATACACACAACGACCCTTTTCATTTTAGCCGGTAAACAAATTAGAACCTTGATAAGCGGCTTATCCAATATACTTTTGTCTACATTACTGCTTATCGTTTGTATTCCTTTAGGCATATTAATTTACCTGTTTTTGAACTATCAAGTTTGGAAACTGAAACGGTACGCCTTAGCAGATTTTCAATTTGATTTGAGTAATTATAAAAAATATCGTCAGCAATTTGACAAAATATCCGCTGAAGTTGACAAACTGCGACCATTAACAAACGTGAAATCAAATCAAATCGAATGGTATGCAAGACCATTTTTAAAATTAGCGATAAAGGCGATTAACATTGTAATTGGTCACCACACTTTACTTGCGTTAAAAATGGAAAAATTAGACACACCGCCCTCCGATCTTCCAAAAGGGTGGCGTGTCGTTTCAGGTGAAGAACTCTGGCAGAGCCGTCCTTCAAAATATGAATACGTGATTTAATGTTTGATTCATTCTATCCATATTTGTTAAAGAGTAAACGAAAAGGTGAACATGATGAAACTGTTCACCTTTTCAGTTTTACGACCAAAAAGCAACGGCAGATTATCGTTGAAATGTATGAGCATAGCGCTCATCCAGTTGTAATTATCAAATTTTTTGATAAAGCGCATCGCCTTAGTAAAAAACGATTTTCCCTTATGTCTTCAAGCGAAGAGGCTCCGAAAATTATCAGAACGGCAATACAGGTTATGGTGGATTTTTACAAACTAAACCCATATCGAACATTTGCCTTTGCTGGCGCTCCTGATGCAGATGGTAATTTAAACAACAACAAAAGATTCAGAGTTTATAAAGGCGTAATGAATCGACTTTTTAGTGATCTTGAATTTGAGCACTTACAAATGCAAGAACGCAGCCTTTACATTCTATTAAATCGGAACTATTGCCACGAAAAGCCTGAAGTGGTAACTGAAATTTTCAATTTGATCGCTACTTGTTACCCAGATGAATGGGGGCCTTCTTCTCCCTAATACTTCACCATAATCGTCTGAAACAATTCATTCTGCAAACCCAGCACTTCCATCGTAACCGTCGGTTTGGAGCATTCCCACTGTACTTTCAGCAGGCCAAAATTGCGTTTGACAACCATGTCCCCTACTCGCTGTGCTGCGCATAAAACAAGCAGGAGGAAACATCTTCTTGCGTGATCCGTGGATAGGCTACCAGCAAATCTTCAATGGTCTCACCATTGGCTAATTTTTCCAATACCAATTCCACCGGGATACGTGTACCGCGAATTACCGGTTTTCCGAACATGATTTTAGGATCGGAGAGGATGCGTTCTTGCCAATTAAGTGCCATATGCTTATGTTTTATAGACAAAAATAGGTATTTTAAACAAACGGTGCATAAAAAACAGCACACTCCGCTCTAATACTTCACCATAATCGTCTCAAACAATTCATTCTGCAAACCCCGCACTTCCATCGTAACCGTCGGTTTGGAGCCTTCCCACTGTACTTTCAGCAGGCCAAAATTGCGTTTGACAATCATGTCGCCTACCCGAAACTTATTGGCTTCGGTGGTACCGGAACGAATATGCGTAATACCGCTGGATGTAAAATCGTACAAAGGATACGGCAATCCCTGCAAATCCATCTTTGAAATTTCGGCCATGTGGCGGTCGCCCGAAAGAATAATCAGGTTTTTAGGCTTGACCGTAGAAATTAATCCGAGCAACCTTTTCCGGGCATTGGGGAAGTTACCCCATTTTTCATACGGGTGTTCATCGGCAATGACCTGCACCGAGGAGCACAGGATATTTAGGTTGGCCTGGCTGTTGCGCAATTCCTGCTCCAGCCATTTCCATTGGGTAGCGCCCAAAACATCGCCTTCCATATTGGGCAAATAGCGTTTTTGTTTGGATGGATCCGGGTAAAGTGTGTCGCGAAAATATCGGGTATCCAGTACAATCACCTTGATTTTTTGCCCTGGTTTTCCAAAAGTGTATGAAGTATAGGCCCCTTCTCGTTTCCGGGTGATATGATTAGCAGGTACATCTAAAAAATCAAGCAGGCATTTTTTGGAAGCCTTTTTAAAAGGATAACTGCCCGCAGCATCGTTATACCCGTAATCATGGTCGTCGTACACCCCGACAATTTGGGCTTTGGCGCGTAAGTTTTTATATTCCGGACCGTTTTTTAGTTTTTTGTAATAGCCTGCCAGCACTTTCATATTGGAGGTATCAGCATATATAATATCGCCAAGCCAGATCCACAGGTTTGGATTATTGGCGGCAACGGCATTCCACATGGTTTGTGGCTTATCCAATTTATTACAAGAGCCAAAAGAAATGACCGATAAAGATACCGTGGTATCGATCGCTTTGGGCTTATAAGCATCCAAATCTACCATTTCAAGGCTTTCTGTTGCTTCGCGCTCGGTCAGCTGATCCGGTGTTTTTGGTTTGGAAGCAGGCGTTGGTTTATTGGTTTGTCCTGGACTTCCTCCGGGCTTAACGGTTTCTTTTTGGGCAAATACAGGCGACAACAACAGCACCCAACAAAGAAGCGAGACAACAAAGCGCAATTTATTCATGCGGCGATCAAAAACAGTGATTTAAAAGTTGAATGCTTTTAAACGTAAATATTGTAAAAATCGTACAGCAGAATAATCACAATATGAAAACGACCTTTACTTTAATGGCAACAGTCCCGCAATTTCCCGCACTTCCCGCAAAGTTTGCTGCGCGGTTTTGCGAATTTCAGCGCTACTTTCCTGAATTTGTGCTTTTACCTTGCGCTTATCGGCATTCAATTCGGCCAAACGTTCGCGCAAGGGATTAATTAAGCCAACCAATGCATCGGCTACTGCTTCCTTCAAAGCGCTGTATTTGAGGGTACCGGCTTTATAGTCGTCCATCAAAGTATCATGTAATTCCATGCTGTTGCAGGCGCGCAAGAGTTCAAACAAATTGGCTACGCCGGTGCTCATTTCACCCGCCGGGGTGTCACCGGTATCCGTTACGGCCGATTTAATTTGTTTGCGCACCCGGTCTTCTTCGCCAAACAGGTTGATATAGTGTTTTTCACCCAGGCTTTTGCTCATTTTCCGATTTGGATCGGCGGGTGAGAGGATTTTGGGCGTATCGGTAAACAGCGGCTCTGGAATTTGGAAGTACTCTTTACCGAATTGGCTGTTGAAGCGCTGTGCAATGTTGCGCGACAATTCGAGGTGTTGTTCTTGGTCTTTGCCCACGGGTACGTAATGTGCGTGGTACATCAGGATATCTGCCGCTTGCAGCACCGGATAGGTAAACAACCCCAGGCTCACGAATGCGTCTTTATCCTTTTCGTGCAGTTGGTCCGTTTTATCCTTAAATTGCGTCATGCGGGTAACCTCGCCATAAGGCACCATACAATTAAGTACCCAGGCGAGTTCGGCATGTTCGGGCACCAGACTTTGTACAAAAAGGTGTTCGGGGTTCACGCCACAAGCAGTAAGCCAGAAAACCATGTTCCAGGTATTTTCCCGCAATTTTTCGGGATTATAGGGCATGGTCATGGAGTGATAATCGACCACACAAAAAAAGCAATTGTATTCCGATTGCAGGCGCACCCAGTTTTGAACCGCGCCGAAGTAGTTTCCAATGTGCAAATCGCCCGTAGGCTGGATACCAGACAAAACATTTTTCATAGCAAACAAGGCCTTGTTTTACCGTTTAAGCGGTGTGGGCGATGGCAGAAATTTCGATGTTGACAAATTTGGGCAATTCAGACACCTGTACGAGCTCACGCGCAGGCGCAAATTCGGCCTGAAAATATTCGGCATACACGGCATTAATGCGTCCAAACATATTCATATCCTTTACGAATACGGTTACTTTAGCCACTTTTTCGAGGCTGGAGCCGGTTGCTTCCAAAATGGCTTTCAAGTTTTTCAACACCTGGTGCGTTTCAGCCTCGATATTGTCGAGTACCAATTCGTCGGTGGAAGGGTCAATCGCAATTTGGCCGGAAATAAAAACCAGTTGACCGATCACGACCGATTGGTTGTAGGGGCCGATCGGCATAGGTGCAGCCGGGGTGTTTACAATCGTTTTCATATTGTAAAATTTACAGTTGTGAAAAACGCAAAGATAGCCATTGTATAGCATGCTAGTATTAAGGAACAACAAAAGGGGGCTTTTTCTATTTATTCAAAATAGAAAAAGCCCCACAGCGCCCCGACAAGCGGAACTGGAGCCTCCTCAAAAGCAACATGGCAAAGAACTATCTAGGCCTCGGCAGCTTCAGCACCGGAATGTTTTCCCGGAACAATAACCTGACCACGATAGTACAGATCGCCATTCACCTTGTAAGCACGGTGAAACAAGTGTGGTTCACCCGTAGTTTTACAGGTTGCGATTTGTGGAACTTCCGTTTTGTAGTGCGTACGGCGGGCACGTTTACGACGTTTGGAGTGCCGCCACTTAGGATTTGGCATAACGCTAAGTAATTTGAACCTTTTTCAAGCATACCAGGTGCAACCTGTATATACTATAAAAAAAGCGAATTATTTGTATTTTCCCCCTTTCAACGCTTCCCAAATTGGATTGGTTGGCGCATCATCGGGATTTTGATTCAGGTACTTCAATATTTCCTGATTACAAGGCGGCGTTGCATCCGCCTGGCAATCGTACGTATTGGTTATTGGCAAGGCCAGTACTGTAAATTCATACAAGTATTTGGCCACATTCAATTCAGATGCTTCCCGGCTGATAAATACCACCTCATCTTCTTCCTCCCCTTCTGCTTCGCCGTATTTGACAATCAATTGACGCTCATCCTCTAAAGGCAAATGAATGGGCGCCGTACAACGATCGCAAATTTCCTCCACATAGCCATGCAACCCAAAATCCAAAATCAACATATCCGGCCGCTTGTCCAACACCAAATCAAAATGCACTAAACCCCGCTCAACAGGGGTGCCTTCGAAATGGGTGAAAAATCCAGTATCGATAGCGTAAGTAAATTGGTGTATTCCAAACTTTAAACCCATGATGGGGATGGAATACGCGACGAAAGCGTTCATGGCCACTTCATTTTGAAAATCGGGCTGCAAAGGTAATACTTGTTACACAATCTGCCAAGTTTGAAAAAAATTAAAAAATAATTTTTTTTTAAAAATTTTTAAAAACACAACTCATTGATTATTAACGTCAATTGCGTAACAAGGTTCAATAGTTAAGGAAAGTACCCGGCCTAAAATGGTTCTATGTGTTGCATAGTACTATTTTTAGTCTTACCTTTGCTGTATCAAAACAACACAGACCACCATTTTACATGAAAACGAACAAAAAAGGACCAAATACGCTTGCTTGCCTGCTTTTATTCGGCTGTATTGCCCTGAGTGCTTGCCACACAAGCGCACACCATCCGAGTTTTGGCCTCAATTTATCCCAATGGGGTAAGGGCCGTTTGGGTATAAGTTCAAAACTGGCAAGTCCGACAGAACCTCCACTCGAACTTCCGTCCCACCACACGGAACCTAATGTAAAACCGGTATCTCTCTCAACAACAACTAAAAAGTAACATATGGATTTGGAAAATGCAAAAGCACAGATGCGGAAAGGCGTATTGGAGCTGTGTATTCTCGCCATCATCGACGAAGAAGAATTTTACCCGAGCGATATTATCGCCCAGTTAAAAGCCAATGATCTGATCGTGGTGGAAGGTACCCTGTATCCGCTCCTGACGCGGCTTAAAAACGATGGTCTGTTAGACTATACCTGGCGAGAAAGTAATTCCGGACCGCCACGTAAATATTTCAAAATCACCGAAACCGGAAAACAATTTTTGGAAGGACTTACCGCCAGCTGGCAGAAACTGGTACAATCGGTAGACCAGACCTTGCAAAACGGCGCTGCCAACAATGGCGCAACGGATGCCCCCAAAACCGATGCCGAATTCTGAAACCCGTTTTAAACAACCATGCAACCGGTGCTTTCCGGAAGAAACCAACCATACTTTGACACCATGAATAAAATTCTGAATATCAACCTTGGCGGTTATGCCATCACCATAGACGATGACGCGTACGAATTTCTTTCGGCGTACCTCGACAATATCCGCAACCGGTTTAGCGAAAGTGAAGGCCGCGATGAAATTGTACACGATATTGAAATGCGCCTCGGCGAACTCATCCACGCCAGCATGGGAAACCGTACCATTGTAATGCTGCCCGATGTACAGGCGGCAGTGCAGGTGATGGGCCAACCTGAAGATTTTGGGGGCGAACCCGCCGCCACCAGCAACAAATCCAAACGCAGCAGCAGCCGTCCTTCGGCTATCCAAACCGGAAAACGCTTGTTTCGCGATGAAGAAGACACTGTGGTGGCGGGTGTTTGCTCCGGTTTGTCGGCATACGTGGGTATGGGCGACCCGGTTTGGATGCGCCTTATTTTTGTACTGTTGACCTTCCTGTCTGCTGGCTTCTGGATTCCCGCATACCTTTTACTCTGGATTTTGGTGCCACCTGCGCGTTCGGCAGCCGACCGCCTGGCCATGCGTGGTGAACCCGCCAACGTAGACAATATTGCGCGTGAAATTGAAGAAGGTTTCGAACGTTTGAGCAATAAGGTGAATGAATTTGGCAGTGGAAATAAAAAAAAAGGAGGTTCTTCCGGTAATGCGGCCATCAGTGCAGGCGTAGCAGCAATCGGTCAAATATTTGCCTTTGTCTTGCGCTTTTTAGCCCGTTTTGGCATTGCAATTGGGGTTGTGGTGGCTGTGATTGTCTTTTTGAGTTTTGCGCTGGTTTGGGTGGTGAGTATTTTTGGCGTTATTACGGCGGCACCCTACCTGGAGTATTTCAGCCCCTACTCGGTGACTACTACCTGGCTTGGATTTACCAATATCTTCTTTTTGATTTCCATTCCGTTGCTGGGTTTGTGTCTTACGTTTACGCGGGCGTTGTTTAAGGTGCGTACTCCCGGGTGGTTTAGCGCTTTTTTGGGCATATTTTGGAGTATAAACTTAGTTTTAGCCTTTATTTTGGGTGGTTCCGCTGCAAAAGAGTATTGGCAGGGCGGTTTTATCAAGGACAGCATCGACTTGAGCAGTTTGAACTCAGATACGCTACACATTGCTGCTTCCGATCTGCATTACGATGAAGGCAATTCGCATTGGTGGGGCATTCATTCGGAGGGGGTAAATATTGATGATACCCAACTGCGCATCAAAGGTTTATCCACCATTTTGGTAAAACAGGCCGATGGCGCTGCTTTTGAGTGTAATAAAACGGTGCGCGCGCGCGGTAGTTCTATCCTAAATGCCGAGGAAAACGCTTCGATGGTTGATTTTGCGCCCACCATGCAGGGAAATACCTTGAAAGTCCCCCTGGGTTTGGTAATCCCCAAAGGTAAAAAATGGCGGGTACAAGAGGTAAAACTCGAAATCAGCGTGCCGGTCGGGAAATATGTGGTTTTTGGCGACGGCATCTTCGAATTTGCCCGCAGCAACGAGTATGGCGATGAAGGGGATGGACCTTATATCCGCGACTACCCCAACCGTTTGTTTGTGATGACAACAAAAGGGTTGGTATGTGTAGACTGTCCAAAATTGGGCGAAAGCGGTTATCGTGGCAATACGGACTATGAAAACTTCATCATTGAGGGCAATTTAGATGCTGAAATACGAGAAAGCGATGACTTTAAATTTAAAATTGAAGGCAGTGCTACGGATCGAAATTTGGTACAAGTCATTCGCACGGGTGATAAAATCACCTTTACCACCAATGGAGCGGCACCAATTGGCAACGTGCGTGTCCTGATCGAAGCCCCGCGCTTCACTTCACTCTTCACCAACGGTCGCGGCAACATTGTACTCCGGGGTTTTGACGAAGGCAGCGCTAAAATTACAGCTCGAGGCGGAACACAAATCAAGGCCTACCTGGATGTGAACGATTTTACCCTCCTGTTATCTGATAAAGCAAAACTCGACCTTACGGGCGACGGGAATGATTTACACATCAGTTTGAGCGATGGGGCTACCCTGGAAGCCAGTACCTGGCGGGCCAATAACGCCGAAATTTCGGCCAATACCTCCTCGACCGCCCATTTGAATGTGGTAGATCGGGCCACGGTTAAGGCCGATGCCAGTAGCATTGTAAAAGTAGAAGGTACGGCCAACATTGAGCAACGCGACGATCAATAGGTTTGTACGGGCGCTGTATCCTGCGCCTCCACGATAAAAAAACCGTCGGAGCCTTTCGCTTGATATAATGGCATGAGAATCAAGCCATTCATTGGGGCATAAATCGGCCCGGTTATATCATCTGCCAGGTGTTCTTGTTTTTGAATACGCTGAAAGTTGATATAGCCGGGCCGCATTTTAAATTCGTCACCCGGCTTTATGCTGTGTACATATTTCAGGTTGGTAACTTTAGGCAAATGCGCGCTGTACTGTCGCAACATCCGCTCATGTCGGTTATCAACATCATCCGGATGAATGCAGCCGCCCGCCCGCAAGCAACTAATTACCGCCGAAATAGCACGACTTACCGACAAGGGATCTTCGTGTTGCCCCGATTCAAAAGCGACACCAATCGTAGTAAGTGGCGCATCGTTGGCGATAAAATGCGTACGGGTAGCATATTGCAAAAACGCGCCTTCAATACCCTCTAAAAGTCCCAGAATGACAGGCACTTGCAAGCTTTTTGCCAAACGCAGGCTGGTAAACTGGTCGGTCGGTATACAAAAAATGCCGCCACCTGCGGAGGTCGTGTGCAGGTCGAGCAAAATCATTGCTTCAGGTTGATAAGCATCCACTTCTGCTTGAATTGCGCGATATATTTCTGCAATTTCGCGTTCTTCGGCAACCAGGGTAGCGGGATCTGCTCGCTGGACCCGCTGTATGTTTTCATCGGTCCACATCCGGTTCAGGTCGTGCTGCAAAAAACGTTGCCCGGCCCGATATGCCTGCAAATTGCCGGTAAATCCAACTAATCGACCTTTAAATTTAAATCCAGGATTAACATGCGGTTCGCGCTTCAGCATGCGGAACACTTCTTTTAGCGCCTGTGGCCCTGCTGTTTCATTTCCGTGAATAGCGCCAAACACCAGTACCAAGGCACCACGTGTTGTTCCGGTATATTGTCCGATTAATCTGCTCATGCGGGGAAAAATTTGGCGAAAATAAAAAAGCCACCCCAAAGTTGGAGTGACTTTTAATTTTCAATGCCTGCAGGAATTTATTCTGTTGGCTTTTTATTGGTTTCGAGCAACGCTTCGGCTTCTGCTTTTTTTGCTGCCAGATTCTCCATCCGTTTTGCACGAATTTTTTCCATGTGCTCTGGTGACTGACCGCGTTTTTTAAGCGGTTCGCCGTCGGGTCCGAGTTCGATCACCTTAATTGGCTTTTCTTTTGGTTTTGGTCCGCGTTTTTTAGGCTCAGCATTAGGGTCGACGATTTTCACTTTTGGAACAATTCCGGCTGCCAATCTATTCGCATCCTTGATTGCGCGCAATTCGGCCATTTGTTCGGCTGTTCTGCCACGTGGTTTCTTTGGCACCTCAGTACCTGGTTCAACTACTGGTCTTGGTTTTGGCTTCGGACCGCGCTTCTTAGGCTCGCTGGATACTGCTGCACCGTTTTCAGCCGCTGCTTTTGGCTTTGGACCGCGCTTTTTAGGCTCGCTCGATACTGCTGCACCGTTTTCAGCCGCTGCTTTTGGCTTCGGACCGCGCTTTTTAGGCTCGCTCGATACTGTTGCACCGTTTTCAGCCGCTGCTTTTGGCTTCGGACCGCGCTTTTTAGGCTCGCTCGATACTGCTGCACCGTTTTCAGCCGCTGCTTTTGGCTTCGGACCGCGCTTTTTAGGCTCGCTCGATATTGCTGCACCGTTTTC
>CAIVGO010000433.1 GCA_903905445.1 uncultured Bacteroidota bacterium | reverse complement strand
TTCTTCGCCGTTTTCCTTGTACGGATAAAAATAATCATCGAAATGAATGCCGTCTACATCATACCGCACCACGATATCTTTGACTACATTGTTCAAATATTGCCGCACTTTGGCACTGGCCGGGTTAAAATAATACCGGCGTCCGTACCGAAAAAACCATTCTGCCTTGTTTTCGTCGGGCAAGGCGCGTAATGGATGCAAGGGCGAAAGCGCGGCGGTGTCCAGGTCAAAAGTCGCCCGATAAGGGTTCAACCAGGCGTGAAACTCCATGCGGCGGTCGTGCGCGGCCTTGATCATATACTCCATCGGGTCGTACAAGGGCTCGGGTGCAACGCCTTGTTCTCCACTTAAATATTTACTCCAGGGTACATTGGGTGAGTTGTAAAAAGCATCGCCCGCTGGACGAACCTGCACAAACACGGCGTTCATGTTCATCGCTTTGAGCACATCCAAAATACTGTCAAACTGTATGCGCTGCCGCTCGGGCGACAAACCCGGTTCGGAAGGCCAGTCGATGTTCGCAACGGTGGCTATCCAGGCGCCCCGTAGTTCGGCGCTGGGCAGTTTTTGCTCCCGTTGCGCGGCGAGTGGAGACGAACATAAAAGGGCAATACCAATTAAAATAAAGGGAAACAACGCTTTCATATAATATCGGTTTTGCGGTAAAAGTATAAGATATGTGTGAATTGGTATAAGATTCGGCCGTAATTTATGATCTACGGTTTGTTGGACTTGCGTAATATTCCGGCACCGGGTATCCCATGGCATCAAATTACTCGCTGGTTTTTCGGAACTTTGGCCCTCCAAGTAACAATCCATTCTACGCATGATATTTCCACATCCTATTTCAGTATCTGCCTTAGCGGCGCGCTTCAACGCCCAAATTATTGGTGATCATACCCTTTTCGCGACGGGCATCAATGAAATCCACAAGGTGCAAGCCGGCGATATCGCTTTTTCGGATGTCAAAAAATACTTTGATAAAACGCTCAAAAGTGCCGCTACGGTTATTTTACTCAACGAAATAGCCGATTGTCCACCTGGAAAGGTGATTTTAGTGGTAGCAAACCCCTTTGAAGTGTACGATACGCTGGTGCGGGAACATCGCCCTTTTGAACCGCTCACGGTACCCGTACACCATGCCGCTCAAATTCATCCGACGGCCATTCTTGAGCCGGGTGTCATCATTTCTAACCACGTGACCATCGGCGCGCATTGTTATATCCAAGCCAATGTGTACCTCGGCGAATATACGATTATTGGCGACCATGTAACGATCGGTCCGGGCGCCCTGATTGGCTCGGATGCCTTTTATTTTAAAAAAATGCCCGACGGGTCTTACCAAAAGTGGCGCTCTGGCGGCCGGGTAATCATCGAAAATCAGGTAGATATCGGCGCTGGATGTACCATCAACAAGGGCGTAAGCGGGGATACCATCATCGGGGAAGGCAGCAAACTGGATTGTCAGGTGCACATCGGACACGGGGTGGTCATCGGCAAAAACTGCCTGCTGGCTGCCCAAGTGGGTATCGGCGGTAAAACCATCGTGGAAGATAACGTGGTGATGTACGGCCAGGCAGGCATCGCGCAAGCCCTGACGATTGGCAAAGGCGCGTTGATTGCCGCCCAATCGGGGGTTTCTAAAAGTTTGGAAGGTGGAAAAACGTATTTCGGTTCGCCTGCGGAGGAAATGCGGGAAAAATTCCGGGAACTTACGGC
>CAIVGO010000432.1 GCA_903905445.1 uncultured Bacteroidota bacterium | reverse complement strand
ATGGCTTCTTCCGAGCGCTGGGCCAAGCGTTGATGCTCGGCTTCCCGGTGCGAATGCAAGTCTTTCAGGTTTTGCTTTTCTAGTTCGAACCGCTTGCGTTGCCGGTAAATAATACCCACCATCAATCCGGCCATTAAAAGGCCATAAAACAAGTACGCAAAACTATTGGCATACCAGGGCGGCAAAATGGTAAACGAATAGGCTATTTCAGGGCTCACGGTGCCATGCTGGTTGCGGGCCTTGAGCAATAACGTATATTTTCCGGGACGCAATTGGTTGAATGCAAGCTCGGTTTGATTGCTCCAGTCGGACCAGTTTTTATCTAAGCCTTTGAGCAAATGGCTATATTGTACCAGTTCACTTGCGGGATAATCGGGGGCCGAAAAAGAAAAACGCAAGGCATTTTCCTGGTACGACAACACACTGTTTTGTGCTGGCAAAACATCATGTCCGCCAAAAAGCAAGCTATCCCGGTCACCTTCCAGAAAAACAGCATGCAAAAGCATCCGCATGCTGGTATCGGTATCAATGTAGGCAGCCGGGTCGAAATGAATAAAACCTTGTCCGGTTGCGATAAAAACATTGTGGGCATCAACGGGCAACACATGGTAAAAGCCACTGGTCAATTTGTCTTTCAACTCAGGAATCGGAATTTTGCGCACTTTTTTACCGAGGGGGCCATTGTCTACTTTCAGGATACCGGTTTCGGCATCCGTGACGTACCAAATATTGCCCGCAGCATCCTGACGGAGGTATTTTACCTGTGTTTTCGCGCCGAACAGGGCATTGAACTCCGGATTAGGCACAAACCTGTTTTGGGCCTCGTCGAAGTCGAAAACGGATCGTTCGCCGGTGTACACGATTTTCTGATCCAATTTGAACAAATGGTTGCCCATATCAGAAGGCAAACCCGCTTGCGCCCCGAAAAAGGCAGCGTTGGCGGTGCCCACCGCCGGGTCGATTGCTACCCGGTAAATACCGCGGTAAGGATGGGCCATCCAGAGTGCTTGGTTGTGATCGAGGGCAAGGATGCGGCTACTTTCACCAAAGCCCAGCAATGGCCGGTCGAACGCCCAGCCATTGCTCGTTTTTTTAAAACTGGCAAAGCCGTTGTAATGTCCCGCAATGGCAATTTCGGGCGTTAGCCGAACAAACCGCCATATTCCCTGCAGGTGCGTACGCGGGTTGGCCTGCAATCCTTTAATGTCAAAAGCCCCATCATGGTGTCCCATCAGCAATTGGTCATCCAGCAGGTTCAGGCTCCACACCTGCCCTTCCGAGTGCTGCACGAGGCTAAAATGCTGCTTTTCATCCGGCCTGTAATAACGTTTCCAGTCGCTGGCGTACAACCCCGTATTGGTTCCAAAGTAAATTTTACCATTAAAAATTTCCACCGTATACGCTGTGCCTTGCAATTCGCCATCCGGATAAATGGTTGAAAACGGCGATTGCAGGTCTACATAATCGATTCCATTGTCGAGGCCGAGCCACAAACCACCCTTGGGGAGTGCGCATATACTTAGGATCGTATTGTTTTGCAGGCCGCTTTTTTTGTTCAAATGTTGCACCATGCGACGTTGACGGTCGAGGGTAACCAGTCCGTTTAAGGAAGTTCCCAACGCAAGGGTCCCATCGGGCAGCATCGCCGCGCAGTAAATGCGGTTATTTTTGAGAAAGGCATCTGCCTGGGTGGTCCAGGGGACAAAACCTTGCGCGGTGGCATAAAAAATACCGTCTTTGATCGTGGTAATCAACATGGTATCACCAGGCAGGGAGAATACGCCGGAAATGGTGCCGTGGTTAAAGATGGCGGGTTGCGCCAGCGCCTGAAACTGCCCATTTGAAAAACCATACAGGCGATGTTGATCGTCTTGCACCAGCAGTTGCTGTTTCCACACCCCCATAAAGGATAAGGTATGATCAGGCGGAAAAAAGCATTGAACAGCATCCGCGTGGTACCAAAACACCTGTTGATCGGTACGAAAAAACACGCCTTCCGGTACGACCACCACATCCCATACATCGCCGAAATTTTGGGCGGTATCGGGTAACTTGTTTTTCAAAGACTGGTAATGCAGGACGCCCTGATGATCCGGCCCAAAATACCCAAAGTCGCCTTGTCCACCTACATATACTTTCGCATCGGCCCCCACTGCCACGGAGCGAATGATGGTACCGTTTCCGAGCGGGTAACGGCGCCAGTGCGCACCGTCGTATTCGAGCAAACCATCGTTGTTGGCAAACCACATCAGGCCGTTCTTACCCTGTGCGATGTCCCAAATTTGGGTACCCGCTTTGTACTGCTGCTTGCTGAAATTGGTAACGGGCACGCACCCAAGGTTTACGCCTTGTGTGTAGCCCTTGGATGCAGCTAGTAGTATGCCCAATGAAAGTAAAATACTGAAAATATACGGTGTTGCCTTCATAAATTAATCGTTGGGGCAAAAATACACAATTTTTAATACTATTTTTTAAGGCAAGACGGAATGCTGCCGTAGTTATGCAGTAGTGCTTTCGGGGCACTGTGGTAGTTTAACCGTACTACGAAAGCGGTATAAATCTTAACATAAAAGTAACCTTTGCCGCAGATCCCTATACCAAACACCTGATTTCTTCACCTCACCAAGCTTGTATCAAGCTACCATTAAAAAATTATGAAAAAACATTTAACCATGCGGCTGTCCATCTTATTGGCAGCATCAATGTTGTTGATTGCTTCTTGTAAAAAAGAAGATGTGCTGGATATTATCTCCGGCTTTAGCTTCAAGGTAGATGCGACCGATTTCAGAAAGGTTACTTTTACCAACGCATCACAAAACTATAGCAGTGTTTCCTGGGATTTTGGCGACAATACCGCTTCTACGGAAGTAAATCCGGTTCACACTTATGCAGGTGTAGGCACGTACACCGTGAAACTGACGGCTACAGCGTCTGATGGTCGCACCGATGTATCTACACAAGTAGTAGGTATTGCTGACCCCAATGGCGAATTGACCAAATTGGTTGGTTCAACGACCAAAACCTGGAAACTCCTACGCTCTGTAGCGCCAGGTCGCTGGCCTTTGGAAGTAGGCCCGATCACCAAAGATCAAGTTTGGTGGGGTATGGGCCGCGACAACGATGAAATTGCGTTGCGTCCTTGTATTATGAACGACGAATTCACGTTCGGCCGCGACGGTTCTTTCAAATACGATTCAAAAGGCGATTTTTGGGCTGAAGGCGGCGTATTTGACGCTACTGTGAACAACCTTTGCCAAACAACCAGCGCCGCCAACCTGATTGGCACGGGTGGCACAGACCTTTCTGCTTTTGGCGATGGTAACCACGCGTTTACCCTCACCAATGGCGCAAAACAAACCCTGACCGTTACTGGCCTCGGCGCTTTCGTTGGACTTTGCAAAATTGGTACGGACAAAGAAGTAAGCACACCGCAAACCTCGGTAACGTATGATGTGATTAAAATGACCGATGGTGTAGTGGATACCCTGATTCTGCAATCTGAGTGGAAATTCCAAAACAACACCAGCGGCACAGATGATGCTTACTGGCGTATTACCCTGGTACACTACGACAATCCAGCCGACGAACCGGCACAGCCTTCTCCAAAACCAATCGCTGGCTTCTCTGCGGT
>CAIVGO010000431.1 GCA_903905445.1 uncultured Bacteroidota bacterium | reverse complement strand
CGTTCAAAATAGGAATCACGCAGATCATACAAACCAATGCCATTCAAATCAGCATCTGTTACAAGCGCGCTTGCTTCTTGCTGGGCGGTAACCGCCGGTAACTGCCGATGGTCGCCAATCAGCACGGTATGCTCAAACCGGGTTAGCAAGCCAATGATTTGTGGTTCAAGGAGTTGCGAGGCTTCATCTACAATCAGCCGTTGGAATTTTTTTATTTTAAGCAAACCCTCATTTTGGGAAAACGAAGCAACGGTGCTCACAAAAATCCGCCGTTTTTCCAAAATACTGCGCAGTTCCGCACGGGTATTTACCTGTTCAATTTGGGTGTTGAGCAATTGATCCCGGTATTTGGTGGCCGTTGAAAACCGCGAACCGATGCGCAAATACTGATCGCGCATATCGCCGCTAATGGATTCCAGTGCCTCACAAATTTCATCCACAGCCCGGTTGGTATAAGCCAGCAACAGCAGGTTGTCGTTGGTTTCCGACAATACCCAGGCGCTCAAATCCCGCAACATCACACTGGTTTTGCCGGTTCCGGGCGGTCCCCACAACAGGAAAAACTGTTTGGAATGTATGATTTTTTCAAAAACGGATGCCTGGGTGCCGGATGTATCGGCCGCAACCGGATTTTCGGACGGCGTCAAACCCGCAACCGGGTAGAGCAATAACGTGCGGCGGGCGGCATCCGCTTCTGCCCATTCAAACAAACTGCGGTACATATTGGCAAAACCCGTTTCAATCAAATCGGGCTCCAGCCGCCAAAGTGCATCGGTTTCAAAAGGTTTCAGGTTAAATTGCCGATACCGCAACTGCACGGTCACCAAATCGGGGGCCAACCCGGTAATGGTACAGCGAATTACCTGATGGTCGAGGATGGTTTCTTCGGTTGAAACGGCCGGATATAAAGCCGCAATATCGCCGATGCGGAAATTGGCCAAGGGATTGGTATCGGCGGTTTTTCGGAACACAATCACGGGTTCTGGCTGATTGGCCCTGTTTTCGATCAATTCCAGGTGGCTGAGGATGCTAAAATCCTGTTGTTTTTCGCTAAAACTGCTGCGCCAAAGGGCGGCGTGCCCATTCAGGCGCTCCTGGTTTTCTTGTCCAACTTTGGAAAGCCAATGCTCGCGGGCAATAAAACCAACGAAAGCATTGAAATATTTGCGTTCCAGTAGGTTGAGGCGGGTATAAGCCGTTTCAAAACGGTTGAAATCGCGTTGCAAAAAGCCTGTCACCGCCGATCCGCGCAATTTGGAGAAAATGGGCACCTGTTCGTCGCCCGGACGGATGCCCGCAAGCAGGCGCTCGAGCGCGAGGAGTTGGTTGCGCAATTGCAGGGCTTCCCATTGCTCCGGGGCCACGGTGGGCGCAAATCGCAATTGGGTATGATCGACGCCTGAATACAGGATATATTTGATCGGGTTGCTTTGTTTGCCAAAAACGGAGCGCACCAGCAGGTCGTACAACAGGGTTTGGGTAAAATGACTGCGTTGAATGCCGTAACTGTTGGGTTTGAAGGGCGCACCACTTTTGAGCTCGATGATGGCCGCTTTTTCTTCGTCTTTGTAAAAAAGGTCGAGTCGCCCCTGAATCCCGTATTGTTCGCTGAAAAAGGTAGGCTCCAGGATACAATTGGCCGGGTCAATTTCTTGTTTGGCCAACCCGCCTTTGGCCATTTGCTGAAGGTTGATGTAGTGTTTTTGGGCTTTTTGCGAGAGTTCGCGCACGCCGCGATCGCTCATGGGCGCGTATGCGAAGGGAAACTGCCTAAAAGTTTCTCGAAACAGCGTATTCCATTCAATATCCGGCTCATTGAGCAGGCGATCGAGGAAAAAATTGGCAATATTTCCGAGTAAAATCGGATCGGTTGTTTCGTGGGGCAGAAATTTTCGGCCCAAATAGGCATAAGGTTCCAACCCGGTATCCTTATAACATTCCGAAATGGCCGACACATCCATCAAATAATCGGGCTCAATGACAAATACCCTCGGACGGTACACGCCATCGCGGTCTATTTCTACTTCCAATAAATTGAGCGTAACGGGAAACCCAAACACTTTCTGAATGACCTTGATGCTGGCATTGAAATTTTCGTTGCGCTCAGGCAAACCATAGCGCACCTTGATGGGTTCGGCCGGATTTTCGGCATCTACGGCCAGGAAATATTGTTCTTCCGGATGATCTGTGAGCGCGACGACCCTTGCTTTGGCCTTAAAATCCCAGTTTTCCTGATCATATTGTGGAAAAAACTGCTGATCGGCCGGTAAAAGATAAGGGAGAAGCGCGTCTGGGATCGGAACAGGGCTGCATTGTGCAAGGGTTTGGGCCAGGGCGGTCATGCCTGTTTGAACATCCAATGCGGTTTGTGCCTGGTTGTTGCGGGCAGCCATCGCCTGGCGGCGAAAGCGGTGTACCAGGCGCAGCAATTGGGCCGAAAGTTTATACTGATGTCCAGCATAACTGATTCGGGCAAACAGCGTACTAAAAGCCAATTGTTCCTTGCGGGTAAGTT
>CAIVGO010000430.1 GCA_903905445.1 uncultured Bacteroidota bacterium | reverse complement strand
GCAAGTGCAACCAGAGAACCGATTGTGTTAGCCACTGTCGCGGGACTTGTTGCGGGGGCCTTATCCATGGCTGCGGGAGAATATGTTTCGGTGAGTTCTCAAACCGACACTGAAAAGGCCGATATTGAAAGAGAAAAACAGGAACTGGAAGAAATGCCAGAAGAGGAGTTGAAAATATTGGCTCTAATTTATGAGCAGCGCGGATTGAAAAAAGAAACTGCCATGCAAGTGGCCCTTGAATTGACCGAAAAAGATGCCCTGGGGGCCCATATCAGGGATGAATTAGGCATCAACGAAATTAGCCAGGCGAACCCCATACAGGCTGCGATGGCTTCAGGCGCTGCATTTACCGTGGGAGGCGTATTGCCGTTGTTGGTTGTACTTTTTGCACCCCTAAAAGGAATGGAATATTGGCTGTATGGCTTCACCATTGTTTTTCTAGTTCTATTGGGAACAACGGCGGCAAAAACGGGCGGTTCCAGTGTGTCCAAAGCCATTTTGCGCATTACCATTTGGGGAACCATTGCCATGGGCTTATCCGCACTAGTGGGCTATTTCTTTGGGGTTAAGGTGTAATTGCCTATTCAAGATAACAATGAATAAAATATGTCAAACCGCCGACCCACATTGATCGCCTTCCTGCTGTTGCCTTTTTTCGGCGTACAAGCACAAAACACCCCCGCCCACCTCGCGTATGACGGTATGCTCTGGTCGCCCAACGACACTTTTTATGTAAAAGGCGGTAATTGGGAAAAGGCCTGGGCATTTACCACCACCCAAAAAGATACCATCGACCTTGGAACGGATGGTTTTCCGGGCCAAAACATGAAGGTCTGGACCACATCCGACACCCTGCTGGTGCCTTACGTCAACGCACCTTATGAACAGTGGCTTTACCTCAAAATAGCGTCTGCGCGGGATACGACCGTATACCGGCTTCGGTTCAACGAGCAAGCATCGGCTTATCCGGATGCCTATATACAGCAGCGGAAGGGTAAGGTCGTATACACCATTCCTGCAGTGTATGAATTGGCGAATATTATCCTGTATATGACTGATTTGGCGCCCAAAACAGGGAATTACCCAACCCAAACCGCCTATTCCCAGGAAGTACGCGCGCATTTTAGTCCGTATAAAAACCATCCATTGATCCGCTTGCTCAATAAAAAATGCCTCGAAGACGATTATTGGAGCACCTATTATGGTTTTCGGGAAAACAGCATTTGCTTTGATTTTGAGGGCGCTTTATTGTCGTTTAATACCCCTTATAAACAAGTCTACTGGGATAATACGGACGTCTTGGGCGGTCAATTTCGAAACCTGCTGTTCCTGGTGCAGGATTTTGCCGATCAATCCGGATTCCGGGATTTTTATGCGGCGCACCATGCTTATTACACACAATTGGAAAAACGCGAAGCCGCCTTGTTGCCGGTTGAAGCGATGTGGAAATGGCTGGAAACAGCGTTCCCGCAGCGCAAGGATGCCTATAAAATTGTGTTTTCGCCGCTGATCGATGGTTCGCACAGCACCCAGCAATTTCACAAAGGTTCTTTTCAGAACCCCAGTTTTCAGGAATGTGTGATGTTTATCAATTCGACCGAGGCAATGGATGCGCGTACGGAATATCCCGAAAAACTAAAGGAAGGCTTGATGTCGGGCATTGTTTTTACCGAAATTGACCATAATTACGTAAACGATGCTACCCGCCAGCACATGGATGCGGTGCATGCGTTGATGACCGACAAAAACTTTTGGGCCACGCCAGCTGCCCAGAAAAACTACGCCAATACGTTTGCTATTTTCAATGAATACATGACCCATGCGCTGTTTTGCCTGTATGTTACGGAGACTTACGACAAGGAACTGGCGCAGCAAATCATCGAAAAACGCGTTGCTTTGATGGATCGACGTGGGTTTGTCCAGTTTAAGCCATTTATGGATATCCTTTTGGAGCAGATGGCACATCGTAAGGGGACGGTGTATGCCGCTTATGGTGAGGTCGTTGCGCGGATGAAAAGTATTCGGTAAGTCAAGGTAAATCCGATGTGTGCCGACAATAACGCCGTTTTAGCAGACTCAAAAGTTTGTAATACCTTTACGCCGTGCAAACCGATTACATCGAACTACTTTTCAGGCAGGCGAATACCCTTCAACTGTTGCGTGAGCCCAATGCAACCTTGATCCTTTCTTTTTTAAAACAAACTTTTTCAAACGGTCGGAAAAGCATTGGGCAGGATGCGTTGACGCAATTATTGATTGATTTTCTGCAAAATATCGCGGAACAGGATGCCTTTTCGGATGCGGACGAAACGCAGATGTCGGCAGATTTGTTTGATCGTTACCGCAACCGCGCGCGTAATTTGTTGCGCGATTGGGAAAGCGTTAAAAAACGGTATCTCCGGGGAGATAATAATGCGGAAGGTGTGTACGAATACAGTTTAACAGAACATGTAGTACGCGCCTGGCAATGGATTGAAAGCCTTGAAAATCGTGAATTTACAGGAACGCGTTCCCGTTTGGATGATATTTTTGAGAAAATACGGCGCGTTGTAGAGAACAGTCGGGAAAAAACCGATTCAGAACGAATTGCCGATTTGGAACAAAAACAGCGCGACCTTGAAGCCGAAATCATGGCCATTCGCGCCGGAAAATCGCCGTACAAACCTTTTGATAATGTGCGCCTCCGGGAAGAATATGACGGACTATTGGAGCTCATACGCGCACTTTCCACCGATTTTAAGTCGGTAGAAGGCCATTTTGAACGTATCCGCACCGATATGTTACGCCAGCAAGCGGCACAACAGGGCAGCAAGGGTATGTTGCTGGGTGCCACTTTGGATGCGCGGGATGCGCTGGACCGGACGCCCCAGGGCTTGAGTTTCAACAGTTTTTT
>CAIVGO010000429.1 GCA_903905445.1 uncultured Bacteroidota bacterium | reverse complement strand
TTGTATGCAGACCTATTTAACCGTGCAATATTGCAATGAAGGCAATTTGCCGGCGACGAATGTGCAGGTTTTCATTGCACTCGACCCCAACCTGAGTTATGTAAGTAGCTCGATTCCGCTCAGCAGCCAATCGGGCGACACCTTGCGCTTCGATTTGCCCAATGATTGCGGCGATTTTCAGATACAATGTTTGGTGAATTGTGATGCCGTTTTAGGAGAAACGCTTTGTGTGGGTGGCCGCATTTTACCCGATTCTTCCTGTTTACCCGCCAATGCTAATTGGGACGGTTCGAACCTGGAAATCAAGGCCATATGCGACGGTTCCGTAAAATTTGTGGTAACCAACACCGGACAAGGCAATATGACTGGAAGTAGTGATTACGTGATTATTGAAGACCAGATTATGGTGTCCGATATGTTGCGCCTGGATGCAGGAGAAGATACCGTGCTTACGATAAACAATCCTGCTGGGCACGCCTATTATATGCAGGTAAAACAACGTCCCGGCCACCCGGGTGATGGCGATGCTGCCGCCTTTATGCTCAATTGTGTGACCCCTGGCGGCCCGAACCTGGCATTGCAATTGCCCGTGCAAGATTCCGATCCATTTACGGTGCACTTTTGTACGGAAGTACGTGGCTCTTACGACCCGAACGATAAGCAAGGCTATCCATTGGGTTGGAAAGAAACGCATTTGATTGAACCCAACCAGCAGTTGCAGTACAAAATTCGGTTCCAAAATACCGGAAACGACACGGCATTTACCGTTAAAATCAGGGATGAAGTGACTGGATTGTTGGATTTGGGCACTTTCCGTCCGGGTCCTGCCAGCCACGCTTACACTTGGGAAGTTGTAGATGGACGTACCCTCGTGTTTTATTTCCCCAATATCATGTTGCCCGATTCCAATGTAAATGAAGTGGCCTCTCACGGATTTGTAAGTTTCAGCATCCATCCAATCGCAGATTTAGCCCCAGGCACTGTACTGGAAAACAAGGCGGGTATTTATTTTGACTTCAATGATCCGATCATTACCAATGTAGCAACCCACCAAATTGGCATGGAACTGATTAGCGTTGTTAAAAGCCCAATTGTTCAATCACTTGATTATGAAGCATTTCCAAACCCATTCAGCGCAAATATCTTGTTCCGATTGGATGCGGCGGAAAGCGGTTTAAATCGCCTTCAAGTATTTAATACTTTTGGACAACTGGCTGCAGAACAGGCATTTACGGGTCCGGAATTGTTGCTGGAGCGGGGCAAATTGAATGCAGGCATCTATTGGTTCCGTTTGCAAACCGCCCAAGGTAAAACAGCCGTAGGAAAAATCATCATTCACTAAAAACCAGCTGGCGACGGCTTAAAAATAAAAACGATGTTAAGATTTCTCACAGCACTCCTTTTGTGCATCCACAGCATGCAATTAGCAGCCCAAAGCGGATGTATCCAGATCGCATTTTGCCCTAATAACGGCCTTGGTGTATGCGATTTAACCAACAACGATGCCAATCTTTGGAACGAATCCTATTGGAATGAAACCCAGCATTATGACCATGACCTGCGCGAAACGAGCGTTGGACTTGGTATTGAAGCGAGCAGCACCTGTGGCGCGACGATCAGTATCCGTTACGAATTGTTGTTGGATTTAAACAACGATGGCGTACAGGAAACGGTGGTCAACAGCAACGCACTGCCAGGTTTTAATACAGTTTTGTACGATAACATTGCCAATGCAGGCACCGCGCAAGCATTTGACGAACGGCCCGTACCAGCGAATGATAAATACGGATTTGCACAGGAAGACAGTATCGGAGCCAACTCAGTCAAAGCATTTGTACGCTGGAACACCCAGGCAGCACCAAATACGTTTATCTCCCCTGAATTGCCTTACGGAACCCACAAAATCCGTTGGATCGTGGAGGATAACCTTTCCAATCAGGAAATTTGCACCTATACCTTTATTGTCAAAGACTGTAAAAACCCAACCGTGGTTTGCATTAATGCTTTGAGCGTCAATATTATGCCTACTGGTTCGATTCAAGTTTGGGCTTCTGATTTTCTGCAATATGTAGAAGATAACGCAACCACCACCAACCTATTACAAGTGGCAATCCGGAAATCGGGTACCGGTTCAGGATTCCCCACGGATACCGCCAACTTCTCCTCCACCGCTTTAGTATTTAATTGTTCCGAATTAGGCGTCAATCAAGTGGAATTATGGGCAAAAGACCTGGCCGGAAATGCCGATTATTGTGAAACATACATCATTGTTCAAGACAATAATTTCGCATGTGATACCAGCAATGTGACCCTTGAATTTTGTACCCGGCTATGGTGCGACCAAAGTCCAATCGAAGGCGTTGCAATTGGATTTACAGAATCGGCTACCGGCGCGCCAATATTTCAAGGTCAAGGTGTTACCGGTGCCAACGGTTGCAGCACTGTTACGGGGATTCCTGGGCAAACCAATGTGACCGTCACCCCTACCCTGGAATCTGATCCTTTAAATGGGGTAGATGTATTAGATTTGGTTTTAATTCGAAAACATATTCTAGGCATCCAACCGCTTCCCTCCTATGCACAAATTGCTGCCAATGCAGGTGGATTAGGCGGGATTTCAACGTACGATATCGTCCTATTTAGCAAATTGATTTTAGGTTATTACACAACGCTTCCCGACCAAACCTCCTGGAAATTTGTGGATGCCGATTTTGTGTTTCCAAATCCGACCAATCCTTTTGAAACGGCCATTCCTCCGGTGGTTACCCTGTCGAATTTACCCAATGACACGGTAATTCAAAAAACATTTGTGGGTATCAAAGTTGGTGACGTAAACTGTTCTGCCTATCCGGGTTTCAAAGCACCCGATGTGGAAGACCGCGCCCCCCTGCAAGCCCTTAGCTTGCACGATCATTACTTGAAAGCCGGAGAAATCCTCGAAATACCACTTTATTTTGAAAAAAGCGCCCAATGGCTGGG
>CAIVGO010000428.1 GCA_903905445.1 uncultured Bacteroidota bacterium | reverse complement strand
TTCAAGGTTGCTTTTTAGTCTTTCCTGCAGAGCATCCACTGTTTTAGGAGCAGGAACAATTACTTTATCACCAGGCCGCCAATCAAGTGGCATGGCACATTTGTGTGCATGAATGCTGTCGATGCTCAACCCGATTAATTTTGTTTCATGCGCCTTGAAAAAATCCTTTTCCAGCGCAAATCCAGTCATTTCTGTAGTGCAAACAGGCGTAAAATCGGCTGGATGTGAAAACAAAATGGTCCAGCTGTTGTGTGCATATTCCGAAAATTTCAAAGGGCCTGTGGTGGTCATGCTCTCGAAGTCGGGCGCTATGTCACCAATACGTGGCATCGAAATAATGGTATTTTCCATATTTTTTATTTAATTTCTTCAAAATGAACCGATTGATCGGTGGTTTCTGGTGGTTGCATAGCACGGGGCGCACAGGCTGTACCACAACACCCAATGTTAAACCAGGCTTGATACCCGAAAAAAACACCAAAAAGCGACAGCATCCAATCGCCCGTACTAAAGGCCATATAAAATGCCCATAAAGCCATTCCGGCGCGCATTACACGCATAAAATCCCAATTTTTTAGCATTTGGTTTAGTTTGAAAGTGGTCCACTCCAATACATCAATCCGCCGTTGAGGTTATACACCTTTTCGAATCCCAACTTTGTCATTATTTGACAAGCCTGTCCGGAGCGATTGCCACTCCGACAATACACCAAATACGTTTTATCTTTTGGCAAAGCCGCCACTTGCGCTTCAAAAGTAGCGGACATGAGGTCAATGTTCTCGGCGCCTTCCATTTTGCCTTGCAGCAATTCCATTGGACTGCGTACATCGAGGACGATCGTATCGGGTACTTCTTTGAGGTGGGAAAAGGTTTCCTCCGTGATATTTTGGTACATGTTGCAGTTGTTTGAATAAATGATACTGCAAAGGTGGGGTGGTTTTGAAGGGGTTTGCTTGGAGGATTCGGGGGGATCGTGGTACTTTTCAATGATTTTACCGAGTTGGGGCGGCGTTCAGTATAGGTATCAGTAAAAAATACCGCTGTAACTTTGGAAAAATCTTCATTATCTTTAAAAAACACCATCGTATCTGTAAAAAGTGCAACTGCATAGTGGCCGAAATTCCCGACATTTGTTGCGATTTCTGGGATGCGAACAATGTCCAGTGTTGTGCTACCATAATGCAAATGCCTGTTTTAGCAGGAATAAATTTTAAAGTCATGTCATTCTTAAAGAAGGGGAGCAAATCCTACAGTATTTTTTACCTGCAATGCCCACGGTGTCAGGAGGAGTCTATGTTTGAAACGGGCAGCTGGTCGTTCAAAAAATCGTTCGATATGCGGGAGCGCTGCTCCAAATGCAATTTGAACTACAATCCCGAGCCGGGGTATTATTACGGTGCCATGTTTATTTCTTATATCTGGACGGCTTGGTTTTGCCTGTTATTTATGGGAATCTTTTTCTGGGGACTTGGGTTTCCGCAAAATACCGCCTGGGCCATGTTGATCACTTTTATGGTAGTCAATTTCGTGTACATCTTCCGGATTTCCCGCCTGATGTGGATTAATATCAACGTGCGTTTCGATCCGAACGCCATCCAAAAATATGGGCCCGCACACTAAATTTCTGGCTATTTTTTTAGCCTTTTTACCGCTTGGCATACAAAGCCAAAACGTGGTTTTACAACAGGCGTTGTATTGCGCACGCATTACCGTACGCTGGCAAATGAATACCGCCTGGAGTCTACAAGCGGAGGCCGAAAACCGGCGTTTTATGGCGCCCTCCGAAGATCAACAGTTGTTTGTAACCCATTTATATGCTACCTATCAATCGAAGGCTAGTGTAGGCATTACTTATGGCGATTTAAATACTCAAATACCCGATGCCAACAAATCCAGTGCTGAATTATATGAAATTCGGCCCTGGCAATCCTACACCCAATCTTTGGGGAAATGGGGAAAATGGACCTTTTCGCAACGCTTGCGGGTGGAGGAACGGTTGTTTTTTCAACCAGGTGCTTCTGAACAAAGTGCCAAAAGACGCACTGCCCTGCGCGGCAGGTATCTGGTGCAAGCGCGGCGTTTGCTCACACCGCATTGGACCGGATTTTGTAGCGAAGAACTGCTCTTGCAAACCGGCCGCAACATCGAACACGGCTTTGATCAAAACCGGGTAATGCTGGGCCTTGAATACCGGTTGAACGACCATTTAAACATAGAAACATCCTATACCTGGTGGTGGCAATTG
>CAIVGO010000427.1 GCA_903905445.1 uncultured Bacteroidota bacterium | reverse complement strand
ACCACCTGCAAGCACTTTACTTGCCTCCAAATCTACATTTTTGCGCAAAACATGTTACAAAACTGGCTTAAACCCGTGGAGGCCAAATTGGCCCGATTTGCTCAAGCGCAGCCCGCGCATACCTTGGGGGCACGCATTGGCGTACACCAGGCGGCGGTACCCGATTTAAAAAAAGTACAACTTGCCTTGATCGGGCTTTCCGAACCGGAGAGCAATGCCATTCGGACAAAACTATACGGCAGCGCTTTCGCGTTTCCCGATCATGCGATTGTTGATTTGGGCAATGTACGCAAATCGAGCGGCGATTTCCTGGTGCCTTTGCTGCATGAATTGATGAGCGGCCATATTGTACCAATTCTGCTCGGTGGGTCGGATGAACTTGCCCGTGCACAGTTTTTGGCTTACCAAGATCGGAAAGCGTTGGTGAACCTGGCTGTCATTGATGAACGGTGCCGCACCGATGTACAGGATGTGTACGGTCCGCTGGTGGCCATGCGGCATCCCTTGTTGTTTCATTTTGGGCTCCTGGGCTTTCAAACCCATCAGTCGCCCCCCGATTTAGTACAGGCTTTGGCCAACAAATATTTCGATTTGGTACGCCTGGGAAAGGCACGCAATGCCCTGGAAGAATGCGAACCGGTGCTTCGAGATGCCGATTTGCTGGCTTTTCACCTGGGCGCACTCAAACAAAGTGAAGCGCCCGGGGTATTGAACGCCTCGCCTTCAGGCTTTTTTTGGGAAGAAGCCTGCCAATTGTGTCGTTATGCCGGCATGAGCGATAAGTTGAGTTCTTTTGGTATTTATGGATATACGGCGGAAAAAGACCGCGACGATCAAACCAGCCAGGGTATCAGCCAGATGATCTGGTATTTTATGGAAGGTTTCTTCAACCGCAAAGGCGATTATCCGGTTTCTACTTCTGGCCTCACAGAGTATGTGGTGGATTTTCGACGCCTTAATTATCAATTGACCTTTTGGAAAAGCGTCAAAACCGGCCGATGGTGGATGCAGGTGCCTGTACCAACTAAACGGAAACACGAACGGCATCGGCTGGTGCCTTGTTCTTACCAGGATTACCAGGCAGCATGTCGCGAAGAACTACCCGAGCGCTTGTTGCAGAGTTTAAACCGATTTTAGTACCACTTAAAGTGATTCATTTGTCGAAGGGTTTGTTTTGAATATCTTTGCCCTCCAATTTTAAAATACAATACTACGATGTACCGCGAATACAAACATCTCAACCTCGCTGCCTTAGACGCTGAAATCCTGCAATTCTGGGAGGACGAACAGATTTTTCAAAAATCCATCGACCAACGCCCGGTAGATGAATCCTATGTTTTTTATGAAGGTCCGCCTTCGGCAAATGGAAAGCCCGGCATTCACCACGTCATGGCACGTACGGTAAAAGACATGTTTTGCCGCTACCAAACCCTCAAAGGTCACCGCGTGGAACGCAAAGGTGGCTGGGATACCCACGGCCTGCCGATCGAACTCCAAGTGGAAAAGGAACTGGGCATTACCAAAGAAGATATCGGTAAAAAAATATCGGTAGACGAATACAACCAGGCCTGCCGCTCTACCGTGATGCGCTACAAAGACCTGTGGGACGATATTACCCGAAAAATGGGCTATTGGGTGGATCTGGACAATCCCTATATTACCTTCGAAAACAACTACATCGAATCGGTTTGGAACCTGATCGAAATGTTGTACCATAAAAAAACACCATCCGGCCAGCCTTATTTATATAAAGGTTTTACCATTCAGCCGTTTAGTCCGGCGGCAGGGACAGGATTGAGTTCGCATGAATTAAACCTTCCGGGATGCTACAAGGAAGTGACCGATTTGTCGATTATTGCCATGTTTAAGGTAAAAAACGACGAAAATTCGGCATTTCTGTTTTCGGAAGCCGATGAAGACGTGCGGATCATGGCCTGGACCACCACACCCTGGACCCTGCCTTCCAATGTGGCTTTGACGGTGGGCCCGGAAATCCATTATGCTAAAGTGCGTACGTTCAATCCGTACACGGCGGCGCCCGTAAGTGTGATTTTGGCATCCGACCGTATTTCGGCGTATTTCAATCCCGAAAACGCCAGTTTGCCCATGGAGCCCCATGATATCGCGGCTAAAAATCCGGCGATTCCATACCGCATCGACCGCACTTTTTGGGGAAAACAAATGCTGGGACTGCATTTTGAGCAACTCATGCCTTATGTAACCTCGCCCGAACTGGAAAAAGATGGCTTCCGCGTAATTGGCGGCAATTGGGTTACGACGGAAGACGGTACCGGTGTGGTGCATACCGCTCCTTACTTTGGTGCGGATGACTTCAAGGCCTGCAAAGAAAACGGTGTGCCATTTATCGGAATCATGGATGACAAAGACCGCTTGCAGCCTTTGGTGGATCGCCAGGGCCGGTTTGTGCCAGAAGTGACCGATTTCGCGGGTATGTATGTGAAAGCCGATTATTACCCTAAAGACGTTACCGCCGATAAATCCTTTAAATCGACCGATTTGTTGATCAGTTTAAAACTGAAAGACGAGGGTAAGGCCTTTAAAATTGAACGCTACAAGCACAATTATCCCCATTGCTGGCGGACGGATAAACCCGTGTTGTACTACCCGCTGGATTCGTGGTTTATCCGCGCCTCTGCCGCCAAGGAACGCATGGCAGAATTGAACAAAACCATCAACTGGAAACCGGAATCGACTGGAACCGGGCGTTTTGGACAATGGTTGGACAACTTGCAGGACTGGAACCTGAGCCGTTCGCGGTATTGGGGCATCGCGTTGCCCATCTGGCGTACCGAAGACGAAAGTGAAGAAGTGTGTTTTGGCTCTGTGGAAGCCCTGAAAGAACGGGTACGCGAGGCCAATTATAAAATCAACACCCGCGAAGGCCAGGAAGCCTTATCACAATCTGAAATAGAAGCCATTATAAAGGGGTATGACTTAATCAACCAGCCCGATTTTGACTTGCATCGGCCATATATTGACCAAATTGTATTGTTAAGCACCGATGGTGCGCGTCCGATGTACCGTGAGGCGGATCTGATCGACGTTTGGTTCGATTCGGGCTCGATGCCTTATGCGCAATGGCACTACCCATTTGAAAACCAGGAGAAATTCCAGCAAAACTTCCCGGCCGACTTTATCGCGGAGGGCGTAGACCAAACTCGGGGCTGGTTTTATACTTTGCATGCGATTGCTGTAATGTGTTTTGATTCGGTTGCGTATAAAAACGTGGTATCCAATGGATTAGTATTGGATAAAGAGGGCAACAAAATGTCCAAATCGAAGGGAAATGTAGTGGATCCGTTT
>CAIVGO010000426.1 GCA_903905445.1 uncultured Bacteroidota bacterium | reverse complement strand
GCAACAGACCGTACGCCGAACAAAATTTTTGCCGACCGACTTTGGGGCGACCTTGGTTACATCCACCTTTGTTTCGATATTACAGGTATGGCCGAAATGAAGGCTTTTTGTGCCGAAAAAGGCCATCCGTTTACCGTCGATTCGAGTGGCAGTTTTGATATGGGCGAAGCCGCGGGCTATTTTTCCTACATTGAAGACCCGGATGGCACTTTGATTGAATTTGTGGAAACGCACAAAATTCCGATCATCAAAAAAGTAGGTTGGTTCCTGGATTTGCGCAAACGTGGTGATGCAACCAAGCCCTTACCCCGGTTCATGCTGAAGGCCCTGGGGCTTGGTCGTGTTAAGGGATAAATACAGTAATTGCAAATGATACCCTAACAGGCTGCCGCATGCGGTGACATACCTTAATTTTGCACGTCTTTTTATTAAACTAAAGATTGTTTATGCTAAAATTACGCCTCGTTTTTTGTCTTTTTACCGCCATGGTTGGCATTGCGTCGGCCCAAAATCAGGACAGCACCTACATCGATATTACCATTGATGGGTTATCTGCTGGCAAAACCAAGTTGGTGGGTACTTTTGGCGATCAAAACTACATCGCCGATTCGACGGTCATTGATGCGTCTGGTCATTTTCTGTTGCGGCGCACCAAGCCCTTGCAGCCCGGTTATTACACCTTTTTGTTGCCCGGATCCCGGTATTTGCCTTTTTTAGTGGATCTGGATCAGCGTTTTACATTGCGCGCCCAGGTACAGGACATTTTTGGTACGGCCGAAGTACACGGTTCTTTGAATGCTGAGTTGTTTTTTGAAAGCATGAAATTTCAGGCGAAACAAGAGGAAGAACTTGCCATCTTGAGTGAACAAATGCAAAAAAGCGCAACGAACACCGAAATTTATAAAACGGCTAAAGCGCGACAACTCGAATTGATGGCACAGCGCAAAGCCAGCCTGGAAGCAATTTTTAAAAAGCATCCGAAAGCGTTTTTTACCAAATTCAAAATTGCGGGTCAAAATCCAGATTTTGTAGAGTTTAAAAAGCCCAATGGCGACACCGATACCTTGCGCCAACTGGGATATTACCGCGGCCACTTTTTTGATGGCGTGGATTTTACCGACAATCGTTTGTTGTACACACCCGTCGTTTTCAACAAATTAAAGCGGTACATGAAAGACCTGACGCCACAACGCCCCGACTCCCTGATCCCCGTGGCGGATGCATTGATTCGGAAAGTGATGCCGTATAAAGAGTATTTCAAGTTTTTTTCCAATTGGATAGCCTTGAATTATGAAAATGGCAAAACCACGGTAATGGATGGCGAAGCGGTGTTTGTGCATGTTATTCAAAACTTCTTCACCCCAGAATTGGCGTATTGGGATACCAAAGAAAGCCTGGAAAAACTCCAAAAGCATGTTTGGGAAATGGAGGCCAGCTTGATGGGCAAAAAAGGTCCGGACGTGCGTGCGCAAGACCAATTTGGCGTGTTTAAAAGTATTTATGAAAAAACAGCGCCCATTGTGGTAATTTTTATGTTCAGTCCCGATTGCGAACATTGCCAAAAAGAAGCCCCCGAAGTGCAGGCTTTGTATGAAAAATGGAAAGATAAGGGAGTCGATTTTTACGGCATTTGCGTGGGTACGACCGATGCAGAGTGGAAGGAATTTATCAAAAAGAACAAGTTTACCTTCACCAATGTGTTTGACCCAACGTATAAGGCCATTTACGCCAAATATTTTGTGGATATTACACCAGAACTATATGTGTTGAATCAGGATCGCACGATTGTTGCCAAAAACCTGCATCCCAACCAGTTGGAGGCTATTTTTGAGCGCGAACAGCGAAAAATGAAGCATTAATGGATACAAATTGGTACATCATCGCCAATCCAACTTCGGGTGGGGGCACCGTACAAAAGCGCTGGCCTAAAATTGAAGCGCTGTTGCAGGAACTCGGTTTTTCGTACACCATTCGTTTTACCGAACGTCCCGGGCATGCCACCTTGTTGGTCGAAGAAGCGATTTTGCGCGGACATCGACAAATATTGGGGATTGGCGGTGATGGTACCAACCATGAAATTGTCAATGGGATATTGAAGCAGCAGGCCGTTTCTTCCGCAGAAATAGCCTATGCTTTGTTGCCGGTGGGGACCGGAAATGATTGGGCGCGCACGTACCAATTGCCCCATGATCCACGCAAACGCCTGCAACAGTTATTACAGGGCAAAGCGGTTTTTCAGGATGTTGGTTGGGTGGAATATCATTGGGAGGGCCGTAAACAGGAACGGTATTTCGCCAATGTAGCGGGCATGGCCTACGACGGTTACATTGGGCAGGCGCTGGCCGTAAACCGCAGCAAAGTGCAGTCGAAAGTGCAATACTTGTTGATGGTGGCGCAGTATTTATCCAAATATATCCTGCGTGAAGCGCAAATCGTATTCAATGGCCGAACCGTAAAGGACTATTTTTATACCATTAACATCGGAATTTGTCGGTATTCAGGTGGTGGCATGCAGTTTGTACCACAGGCTATACCCGACGATGGCCAATTAGCCCTTACCTTTGCCCGGCGTTTGCCCAAATGGGAGGTGTTGTTGCAAACCCGGCGGTTTTACAATGGTACCCTCTTGCAACATCCCAAAGTAGAAGGTTACCAAACCCAAAGTTTGACCGTCGATCATATTGGCGAACACACCACCTTGCTGGAGGCAGATGGCGAATTTTTAGGAGAAACGCCCGTGCGTTTTGCCATTTTACCAAAGGCATTAAAGGTGATAATATAGCAAGATTTGCAACCTTGCTGATGGATCCGTTGTTTAATTCCGACACTTTTTTTCTGGCGCAAGCCGATTCTTATGTTTATTGAAATTTTCAAAAGCAAAATACACCGTGTACGCGTCACGGAAGCCAATTTGAACTATGTCGGCAGCATTACCATCGATGAAGCATTGATGGAAGCCGCCAACCTGGTAGAAGGGGAAAAGGTTCAAATTGTGAACAACAACAACGGCGCCCGTTTGGAAACTTATGTGATTCGGGGTGAACGCGGCACAGGCGTTATTTGTCTGAACGGCGCTGCGGCCCGCTTGGTGCAGGTGGGCGATATCGTGATTATTATTTCTTATGCCTATATGACCCCGGAAGAGGCCAAAACCTTCCAACCTGTTGCGGTATTTCCCGACGAAAACAACCGCTTGGTCATTCATACCGGACAATAACCGGATTGTTTGCCCGGCGGCCCTAAGCTATGAACACAAAAGAACGATTGCTGCTGGTGATCCTGGCATGCGTAAACTTTACCCACATCATGGATTTTATGATCATGATGCCGTTGGGCCCACAACTCATGAAGTTGTTTGATATTACGCCGCAACAATTTGGGTTTGCGGTTTCCTCCTATAGCCTGACGGCGGGTGTTTCGGGTTTTATTTCCGCTTTTTTTGTAGATAAATTTGACCGCAAGCAGACTTTATTGTTTGCTTATATCGGTTTTGTGGTGGGCACGTTTGCCTGCGCCTTTGCGCCCACTTACCTGATGCTGGTGGGCGCGCGTATTTTAGCGGGCTTATTTGGCGGTATGATTGGCGCCCAGGTTTTGTCGATTGTAGCCGATACGATTCCTTATGAGCGGCGGGCGGGCGCGATGGGCATTGTGATGATGGCCTTTTCGATGGCTTCCGTGTTGGGGGTTCCGGCGGGTTTGTGGCTGGCTTCCCTGTTTAGCTGGCATGCGCCGTTTATGGTGGTCGGTTCTATTGGTTTGGTTGTGATTTTATTGATTTATTTTCTGGTCCCGCCCATTAACGGCCATTTACAGAAAGCCGTTCAAAACCACAGTCCGTTTCACGTCTTGACGGATATTTGGGCATCTCCGAATCAGCGCAAGGCCTTAACCTTATCGGCGGTGCTCATGATCGGTCATTTTTCTATTATCCCATTTTTGGCGCCATCGCTGGTTGGAAATGCGGCATTCAGCCAGGATAATATCTTCTTGATCTACCTGGTAGGCGGCTCACTTACCTTTTTTACTTCTCCCTTGGTCGGTAAAATTGCCGATAAACGCGGCAAATTCCCCATTTTCGTATTGTTTGCCTTGCTTTCTTTGATTCCGGTTTGGCTCATCACCAATTTATGGCCGATGCCACTTTGGGTTGTGCTGATCATCTCCGGCATGTTTTTCATTTTCATCAATGGCCGTATGATTCCATTACAGGCGATGGTTTCGGGAGTGGTTCCACCCGAACAGCGGGGCGGATTTATGAGTATTAATTCGTCGATGCAACAATTATCCACGGGCTTGGCGGCCAACCTCGGCGGATTGATTGTGGTTGAAACTGTGGATGGACGTCTGGAGCATTACAACTGGGTGGGTTATATTTCCATTGCATTGGTCTTAGTTAGTATCTGGTTGGCCAGCAGATTGCGGGTAAATACGCAATAATCCCGGCAAAAAGCCGATCTTTGACGCATGCAGACCAGTTTTTTGCAAATACCCATTTTCGCAGGACGTGTCCGGGTGATTACCCACCTTTCCGGTTGGTTGTTATTGGCGTTTATGTTCTTTTACTTTTTGAGTGGGGTACGGACGGTAGAGGAGGCATTTTGGCGCACGGGTGTTAACTTGGGTTTTATGCTGGCCCTTTTTTATGGAAATGCCCGCATTTTAGTCAATCGTTACTTGGAAAAAGGGCGCAAAGTCCGGTATTTGGGTATTGCCGTCATTATTTTATTAGGGAGCGCTTTTTTGCGCAGTTGGATAGAAGAGCATTTGTTTGGAGGCAGTGTTTTTAAGGTGTTCACACAAGTGCAGGATGGTTCCTGGCGTCTTTTTTTGGGATATTTTATTTCGTTTTTTCTCTTATTGGTTTTTAGTACCCTGTATCAATTGGTTGAAAACAGGCATTTACTTGAAATACAGCACCTGGAATTGGGCGTACGGCATCAGGAAGCACAGTTGAATTATCTGAAAGCCCAAATTAACCCGCATTTTCTGTTTAATACACTCCATAATATATATGCCGCTGCTTCCTTGCAGCACCCCAAAACGGCCGAAATGGTGTTACGCCTGAGCGATTTACTCCGCTATGTCACCTACGAAGCCCAAGCAGCCCGGGTACCCCTTGAAAAAGAGCTGGCACAGATTTATGCGTACTTAGATTTGTTTCAGTTAAAATCAGAAAACCCGCTTCCATTGAAAGTTGAAGTTTTAGGCGCACTATATACCTGGCAAATTGAGCCCTTGTTGCTCCTGCCTTTGGTTGAAAATGCCTTGAAACATGGCAATTTGGAAATGGATTCGAAGGCTTTTTTAAATATATCCCTGCATGTAACCCCCGGACAATTACATTTTAGCGTTGAAAACAGCTTCGACCCATCGAACACACAAAAAGATGCTGTGGGTGGGGTCGGCATAGAAAATGTGCGCCACCGATTAGCGTTGCATTATGCTTCCGCACATGAATTTAAGGTTTCAGCGCGCGAAAACGTTTTTTTTGCAAGTATCATTTTATATGCCTAATAGTCTGTATGGAACTTAAATGCCTGTTGGTAGATGACGAACACTTAGCCCTGGCGCTGCTGGAAAAATTTATTGCCCAGGTTCCAGATTTAGTTGTGTTGGAAAAATGCAAAAAACCATTAGATGCATTGGATATCTTGCGAACGCAGCCGGTCGATTTGCTGTTTTTAGACATTCAAATGCCCATATTGAACGGGCCTAATTTGTTGCGCACCTTAGCCAAGAAGCCCATAACAATTTTCACAACGGCTTACCCGCAGCACGCTTTGGAGGCCTTTGAACTCGATGTGGTAGATTATTTGCTCAAACCCTTTTCATTTGATCGTTTTGAACACGCTATTGGTAAAGCAAAGGCTTTATTTGAAGCACAACAACTTGACAATCAGGTTTCAGAGGGGTTTTTAAATGTAAAGTCAGACCGCAAATGGGTGAAAATTCCCTTTGCCGATATTTTATACATCGAAGGCTGGAAAGAATATGTAAAAATATACACGGTACACCAAAAGGTGGTCACGCTGGAAAGCTTGACTAAGCTGGAAACACTGCTGCCTGCCGATCAATTTTTACGGGTACACAAGTCCTTTATTGTGGCCAATGCAAGGGTCAACCAATTAGAAGGCGATACCCTGTGTATCGGCCTGCATCGTATCCCGGTAGCGCGCGCACGCAAAAAGGCTGTGTTGGAAAACCTTTTTGCGCAATAAACTATTCTTTTTCGGTTTCCAATCCTTGCAAAATACCCTTTTCTAAGGGCGGCACACCCCGTTTCATCCAACGCGGCATGGGTGCATCTTTCAGGTAAAAATCGAAAAACTGCTGCATACGGGTCTGAAAATCAATGCGATTTTGCAGTTTTACAGGCCAGTGGGGCTCCTCGTTGTAATTGAGCAGCCAGCTGGGTTTACCCAATCGGCGCAGTCCGCTGTATAATTCGATGCCTTGCTGCCAGGGAACGGCCCCGTCTTTGTCGTTGTGTAGGATCAGCAAGGGCGTTTGCACTTTGTCCAAGGCAAACAAGGGCGAGTTTTCAATAAAACGCATCGGGTATTCCCAAAGTGTACCGCCTATCCGGCTTTGCTGGTGTTCGTATTGGAAAGCGCGGCTCAAACCCGATTCCCAGCGAATACCACCGTAAGCCGAAGTCATATTGGCCACCGGCGCACCGGCTTCGGCACAGGCAAATAAATTGGTACGCGTCACTAAGTAGGCCGTTTGGTAACCGCCCCAGGAATGGCCTTGCACGCCTATTTTGGCGGGGTTAATAAAACCTTTGCTCATCACGGAAGTTACTCCACTCATGATGGCATCGTAGGCGCACTCCCCCGGGTAGCCCGTGCGGTAGGGGATATCGGGGATAAATAAAACATAGCCCCGGCTGGCGTAAAAACTCCAATTGATGGAAGAACGGCCAAAATCGGGAATGCGGTAACGGTTTAATTCATCCGACATGCGCTCGTAAAAATTGACGATCATCGGGTACTTCTTGCTTGGGTCAAATCCTTCCGGTTTGATGAGCAGGCCTTGCAGCGGCTGGCCGGAGAGGGAAGTCCACTGGATTAATTCAATGCTGCCCCATAAATAATTGGCCTGTTGTGGATTGGCATCGCTGATGCGTTGGGGTGTTTTTTGAAGGCCGTTTGCCACAAATTGCAGGTCGGGGAATGTTTTGAATTGCTCTTGCGTGAAAAGCATTGCGGCGGCATCTTTTGCCTTGATTACTTGTTTGCTGTAGACAAAATCGGCGTTTTGCCAGTTTTCTAACTTCCCGTTGGCCAAATCGAGCCAGCAATACCCTTCTGCTTTGGTGTTTTCATTGAATTGATGCAGCAGTATTTTTGAGTTCGACGGAATGCTGTACGCTTCCGGGTCGAGTTTGATATACCGATACGTGGTTTGCGTAGCCCGGCCTTCGGTGAGGCGATATGGCGCTTTTTTGCCACTGGGATCGATGCGCCATACATCAAACCGATCATACACCAACATGGCCTCATCCCCGTCGAGCCAGCCGGCAAAACCATGGTTGTCGGGATAATCGGGCACATCGTTTTCTTCGTCGTAAAATGGTACTTGCAGGTTGTTGGTGAGCCGCATTGTTTGTTGGTTGCGGGCCTGCCAGGAAAACCAGGCCGTGTCCGGGGCGCTCCACCAGGCGATGTACTGGGCTTCTGGGCTCAGGCGCGGATCGCAGCGCAAATCGGTCACAATACGTTGGTTTTTGCCTGTTTTTACATCAATTGCGTATAAATCTTTGTGCGCGGTGCCCTCCGAAGTGAGGTATTGCGCATAAATTTCCTCGTTAATTCCCAGTGCAAGCGTGGCATTGCGTTGTTCCTGAAAACGCATTTGCGGAATATTCCGGGATCCAAGTGCAAAAATTTGATCTTTTTTCAAATGCCAAACCGCCGGGTAAGCCCGTTTTTTCTCCAGTTCTATTTGTACCTTTTGCTCGGTGTACAAGTGTTTTTCTGTCCAGTTCCATACTTCCACATT
>CAIVGO010000425.1 GCA_903905445.1 uncultured Bacteroidota bacterium | reverse complement strand
TCCGCCCATTCCAATTGAATGTCTTCCTCTGTGATGCTAAATTCATTCAAAAACTGCTGCTGACAATGTGCGATGACCTCTCGGGCCTTAGTTACTGCCGCTGCGGGCAACACCACGGTCACCTCAGCTTCGCGCGGGATCGCGTTGCGCTTGCTCCCGCCCGAAATATCGGTAATCATCGGTTTCAAACTTTGCAGGGCATGTAGCACCCGCGCCATTAATTTGATGGCATTGGCACGACCCAAATGAATATCTACGCCGGAATGTCCGCCCTTTAAGCCGCCTACCCGCAGGATAAATGCTTTCCATTCGCCAGAGGGCAAATCCGTTTGTTCGATGGCAAACGTTCCCACCGTATCAATACCACCCGCGCACCCTATGCAAAATACATTGTCTTCCTCGGTATCCAGGTTGAGCAGGTATTTCCCGCGCAACCGTTTGTCTGACAATTGATTAGCGCCTGTCAAACCTGTTTCTTCATCCACCGTTACCAATATTTCCAGCGGACCATGTACGGCAGTTGGATCGCTCAGAATGGCCAAAGCGGCTGCTACGCCAATGCCGTTATCGGCTCCTAAAGTCGTGCCATTGGCGGCAATCCATTCGCCATCGCGGATCAATTGGATCGGATCTTTATCAAAATCATGCACGGTGTCGCGGTTTTTCTCGCACACCATATCACTATGCCCTTGCAATACCACGATGGGCGCTTTGCTGTATCCCCGACTGGCCGGAACTTTTGCCACCAAATTACCCACTTTATCGCGGGAATATTTCAGGTTGAGCGATTGGAACAAGGCCTCCAAATGGGCCGTAACTTTTTCTTCCTTTTTGGATGCGCGTGGAATTTGGCTCAATTCAAAAAAGCGTTGCCACAACACAGCGGGTTGCAATCCATGGATCGCCTGATCAGTAGATAACATATTTTAAGTTTTTTGACTTTAATTTAAAAGGAGAAACGTGCCAACAAGCCGCCTACCCAAGCTGCAAATAAACAACCGAAACAGGCCGCAAAGGTCATCCATTCTGGGTTATAAAATGCCAAAAACTGTACAATTCCGTAAAAAAGAATGGTAAATCCGGTAATCAGCGGCGGTGGAAAGTTGACAGGTGGCGTAAGTTTTTGGGTGACAAATCCGCCTGCAAACGAACCGCCTAACATGGTTGCCAGTAAAATATACCAATCGTTGGTCGTAAGGGTTTTTACCCAGTTTATATAAGCCAGGGAACCTTCCCAGTAAGTAACGCCTGCAGGGGGTTGAAAAGGTGCAAAAGCCAATACGGTTCGAAAAACAGCGATTCCCACCGCTACACCCGCCGAAATGGCAACTACCGCTCGGGCTGCAACGGGCAATGTTTTATAAGTTGAAAAAACGGACATTTTTTAAAATTTGGCGCAAGATAGGACTTTGTTGGCGGTACAAACGGGCCGCTTTCGTCATGATCCGATCATAAACTCCAACGCATCACGCCCGCATGTTGATCCCGCCTTATTTCGGTCCAAACGAAATAGGCTGTTACCAAAGTTGACCCGATAAAATAGGCGCCCACCGCCATCGGTGCCCATGCAAACAGGGCCGACATACCAAACCAATCGCCCCCTGCTTGCCAGATTAAAAACAAACCCAGCCCGTTTTTGAGTATTTCCCAACCCAAAGCCAGCGGATTGCGGTCCATCAACTCGGTAAAACTATAAATGCTCAGGTAAATAAACCCTGCATACAAGACCAGGTTGCCAACGCCGATCCGCGCAATATTGCCAAAGAAGTAAAACAACAGTATAACCACAAAACCAAACTGCACACTCGCCCAAAGCCGCAAAGCCGGGGTACTTGCTGGTTCGTACCGCTCAAAATCATGCGGATTTTCAATTTTTTGTACCGGAAAACGTGCTTCTACATCGGCAGGACGCCAGCCCGTGGGCATCCACCAAATGCGAATTTTATCCCAAATACTGCGCGCGCGCCAGGCATCCTTGATTAATAACCAGATATGTTGAAAATTGATTTTGATCGGATTCCAGGTATTGGCCGGACGGGTAATACCATAAATGGGCGGTACACCCGGCAATTCATCCTGAAATGTGCCAAATAACTTATCCCAAAGAATGAAAATCTGGCCGTGGTTTTTGTCCATGTACTCCCGATTGAGCGCATGGTGTACCCGGTGGTGTGCGGGCGTAACGATGATATGCTCTAAAAAGCCCATGCGTCCAATATGCTGGGTATGGTACCAGAATTGGGCAAACAAATGCAAGGGTGCCACTACGGCAATCACCGGCGCGGGTACGCCCAATAGTGCCGCCGGCAACAAAAAGATGGTAAACAAACTAACAAAAGACGAAATCGGCTGCCGCAACGCACAGGCCAAATTAAAATCCTCGCTGCTGTGGTGAATGGCGTGTTTGTTCCAGAAAAAATTGATTTCATGACTCAAACGATGCACCCAATAGCCCGAAAAATCGAGCGCAATGAAGGCAATGGTGTACACCAGGAAACTGGATTCGACGTGGGTAAGCGCCCAATGCTGCACCATCCAACCATATGATAAAATGGTGATGCTCAAGCCCAACACATCTTTTACCACATTGGTCACACCCGAACTGAGGCTCGACAACATATCCATGGTGCGTACCGTTTGCTTCCCGCGCAACTGGCCATACCAGCGCTCCAGTAATACCAGCCCCAAAAAGATCGGCATGGCGATGAGTAGTATTTTGCCGTATTGTTCCATCTTGTCGCAGTTTAATCTTGTAATTCGGTGTATTTTGGCGGGAGGTAAAAGTAGTATTAAGCTTCGTAATCGCAAAAAAACACCGCATTTTGTATCGAAAATCGATGAATATTCTTTTTTTAAAAATTGTTTTCAAATTTAACCAACCTCTGCCCATTACATTGCGTCTTACCAACTGTTTTACCTAACCTACATGCGATTTAACCACTTAATTTACCCTGTTTTCATGCTTCAACCGCTACTTCGTACATTTTGTCTCCGGCGACACGTATTCACTGGACTTTTCCTGTTTGTCCAATGCCTAGTTTTTTGCCAGTCGACACCCAAATACACCATCAGTGGTTACATCAGTGATGCCAAAAGCGGTGAACGCCTGATTGGTGCCACCGTGGTAGACAAACGCAGCGGACAAGGCGCGGTAACCAATACGTATGGCTTTTTCAGCCTGACCTTGCCCAAGGATTCAGTTACCCTGCTCGCCAGTTACATCGGATTTCAGGCCCAGGGCATCCAATTGTATCTAAATGCGAATGTAGAAATCAATTTGCCGTTAGAATCTTCGGCGCTGCTCAAAGAAGTTGAAATTGTGGGCCAGCGTTACGAGCGCATCGAAAGTCGGGCACAAATGAGCCGTATTGATGTGCCGATTCAACAAATTAAAAACGTGCCCGCACTGCTGGGCGAAACCGATGTATTAAAGGTGTTGCAACTGTTGCCGGGCGTTTCCGGCGGCGGGGAAGGGCAATCGGGCATCTATGTACGCGGGGGCGGAGCGGATCAAAACCTGATTTTGCTCGATGGGGTACCGGTGTACAACGCGAGCCACTTGTTTGGCTTCTTTTCGGTGTTCAATGCCGATGCGATCAAAGATGTTACCCTCACAAAAGGCGGATTTCCAGCGCGTTATGGCGGTCGTTTATCGTCGGTGATTGAAATAAATATGAAAGAGGGCAACGAAAATGTATTACAAGGCGAAGGCTCTATTGGTATTGTCGCCTCCAAATTCACCCTCGAAGGCCCCATTAAAAAAGGCAAATCCTCCTTCCTCATTTCTGCGCGGCGCACCTATATTGATCTATTGGCCCGTCCACTCATCAAGGCAGGCTTCCGTTCCGACGGTTCAGAAGGCGTGGCGGGTTATTATTTTTATGATTTAAACGCCAAAGTAAATTACCGCCTTTCCAATAAAGACCGGCTTTACCTGAGTTTTTATACCGGAAAAGACAAGTTTTACCTCGAATTAACCGAAAAAGACCAAAACATTAACAGCAAATACGAGTTTTCCTTGAATACTGGGTTGGGATGGGGCAACCTCACCACGGCAGCACGCTGGAACCATGTGATTAATCCTAAATTGTTTGCCAACACCACCGTCACGTACAGCAGGTATAATTTTAACACCAATACCGGCGCAACGGACCGCGAAACGTTTACCGATGGCACCCCCAATACCGAATATATATATGAGGTGGCTTACGTTTCAGGCATCGATGACATCGCGGCAAAACTCGATTTTGACTATGCGCCCAATCCGGCCCATCTGATCAAATTTGGGGCAAATGCCATTTTTCATAATTTTGATCCCGGTGAATTCAACACCCGTATCAAAGACAGCGATACCAACAGCGATCAGCGCTCTAAATTTGGACAAACAGCCGTGGATGCGCCCGAACTTGCGGCGTATATCGAAGATGACTGGAAAATAAGCGATCGGTTGCGCACCAATTATGGCCTGCACGTTTCGTCGTTTATCGCCGATGGTAAAGCCTATTTTTCGGCGCAACCCCGTTTCAACATCCGTTATTTGCTCAACCACGATTGGGCTTTGAAGGGGGCTTTCAGTACCATGCGGCAGTATATTCACCTGCTCACCAACGAAACCATTGGCCTTCCGACCGACTTATGGCTGCCGACCACCAAAACCATCAAGCCGCAAGACGCCTGGCAGGTGGCCCTCGGAGCAGCAAAAACCCTGGGCAAAGACTACGAATTCAGCGTAGAGGCCTATTATAAAAAGATGAAAAACGTGATTGCCTTCCGCGAGGGTGCAAGTTTGTTTCAGTTTACCGATTGGCAAACCCGCGTAACCCAGGGCGATGGCACGGCATATGGGACGGAGTTTTTTATCCAGAAAAAAACCGGACGCTTCAGTGGTTGGCTGGGCTATACCCTCTCCTGGGCCTACCGCCAATTTGACGACCTGAACCAGGGCCGAAAATTCTTTTACAAATACGACCGCCGCCACGATTTTGAGGTAGTTGGATCGTATAAAATTAGTCCGCGGGTGCGCGTATCCGCTACCTGGGTGTATTCAACGGGCAACGTAACCACCCTCGGCAATTCCCGCTACCTCAACCCTACTGCTTATTCGAAAGACCCCACTTACTATTTCAACCAAACCACCAACGTAACCGAACGCAACAATTTCCGGCTCAATGCCTATCATCGTTTGGATGTGGGAATCGATTTTACCAAAAAGAAACGGCACCACGAGCGGACCTGGTCATTTGGCGCTTACAATTCCTACAATCGGAACAATCCGTTTTTCCTGTTCCTGAGTGAATCAGGCTCCTATGATAGCAACGGGAACTACAAAAACAACGTTCAACTCAGGCAGGCCAGTCTTTTCCCCATCATTCCTTATTTCAACTACAGCTTCAAATTCTAAATAAACCAGCTTATGCTGCGCAAACTCAGTTTTTTTGCTTTCGTTATATTCTTGTGTCAATCCTGTTCCAGCGATTTTTTCGAACAGGTTGTCAATATTGATCCGCCGGTGTATGAAAAGTCGCTCGTGGTACATGCCACTTGTAGCAGCCTGGATACGGCATTTCGGGTGCGGGTTACCCGCAATTTCGGCTTGCTGGATGTGGTGGAAGATTCTGCCTTTTTTGTTAAAAATGCGGTGGTGCAACTGTACAAAGAAGGCCAGTTGGTGGCCACAGCACCTGAAAGTACCATTCGGCCTGATGGCTGGTACGAAATACCAATTGCATCCAACATCTATGAAGTGGGCAAAACCTATGAACTCAAGGTGAGTCACCCCGATTTTCCCGGCATCCAGGCCACGCAAACCATGCCAGCCCTTGTTGCGGTGGATTCAGTGCGTTTTCGCAAAAATGGCGGTATCAGTCCGGATGGGTCTGAATTATTTGCCATTGATGCATTTATCCAGGACAAAGCAGGTGAAACCAACTATTATGGTGTATATGTAACTGAATTGTATATAAATGTGATCCCGATTTTTGATGAAAACAACAATTTCATTGGGTTAGACACGATAGAAGACGATGAATACAAGATTTACCCGGAAACTTCCGATGATCCGAATGCCCAGGTAGCTTTAGATATGCTGGTCCTTACGGATCAGTTTTTTGACGGACAAGCGTACAAAATCTCCTACAAATCTTATTCCTACAACTCCAATGACGCGGCCCGGTACAAGGTATATGTACGCGCATTGACGAAAGACTATTATTTGTATTTGTTGAGTGAGGCACGCAAGGGAGAAGCCGAAGATTTGCCCTTGGCGGAACCAGTTACGGTGCATACCAACCTCAGCAATGGCATCGGTATATTCGGGATGTATTCAGAAAAAGTGGTTTTGATCAAATAAAGGGCCGTGCGTTTGTACATTTTTGGCAATTTCAATCCAACTTTGCCGTTATTTCGAACAAAAGGAACGATTGAATATGCACGTTTTGAATCAAACTATGAAGTTTTTTTTGATTTTATCTGGTTTTGTAGTGGTTTTTGGGACCCATGCATGCCAAACCAATCAGAAATGTAAGTACAAACCCGAGCCGATTTTTGAAAAAGGACTGCCCCGTGTGGTGCAATATAATTTTGAAAAAAACGGCACGCAATCGCTGGAAAGCCTGCTGCTCGACTCTGGTGTGCTGCTCGAAATTGGCCAGGATGTATGCAACAGCACCAAACAGGAATATCGTTTTATCGTGCAGGGCGACTATTCTCAATTTCCAGACTCCCTGTGGATGAAAGAAGCGGGCAAACAAATGGTGTACCTAAGTGCCTTATCGCCCAAACACGCATCGCTCAAAGCCTGGGCAGATGTTTTAGAGGCCAGTCGGCCCCAAATGAAAATCGGCGAAGATTTTGAAGTGCAGGCAGGTATAAAAGTGCGGGTAGACAAAGTCATCAGCACCGATCAAAGCACCTTGATCTTGTTGTTTTCTCAAGATTGATCAGCACATATTAATCGAGGTATTGGCGGCGCTGGGATTTGTAGTCAACGCAAAGTGGTTATGAAAATAGCTGGCTTCTAATCCATTGAAAATCAATTTTTTTATCCATCCATCCTTCAAATCCATTTAAATCCAGGTTTATTAGCTTTTTTTGCGAAAGCGGATAAATCCCAGTGCCCCATTCAGATCAGGAGAAATGTTGAAATAATAAACAGCCAGTCCAAAAAGAAGCACATATGTGGATGCGTGTAGGCCCAAATCCACCAGAGGAACATGCACTGATGGCAGCAAACTGGCAAGTCCAAATGCCGTACATGCCAATACCAGCACCAACAACGTTTTTGAGGTAAAAGGTTGGAGCCGAAATAAGCGCCATACCATACCAACGGTCACCGCATTGTACCCGATTATGCTACACAAGGTGGCAATCGCGGCACCTGTAATGCCCATCCGTGGAATCAGGTATAAACTTAAAGCCACATTCAGGATCGCCATGGTCCCCACCGAAATCAGGGAATACACATAATATTTGGAGTAGTAAACAAGGTAATTATTGAGTCCGGTACCCATTTCTACCAAGCGCGAAACACCGATAAAAAAGAGTACATATTGACCGGCCCGCATCGCCTCGCCTTGTGGAATCAATTGAAAAATATACTCCACCGACACCCACATTGCACCAAATATCAGCAACCCGGCAACGAGCAGGTTAATCGAAACCTTTTGGTATAAAATACCCAGTTCGAGGCGATTATCATCATTTAAATGCTTGGTTACCAAGGCGATACTCGCACCATATAAGCTTTTGGTGGGCACGTCAATAATAGCCGCCAGGTATGCGACAATCGCATAAATACCCGTGTTTTCAAGCGTGGCGTTGGTACCCACCAATAGAATATCCGATTTGGCGGCCATTTGTAAGGCAAAACCGCCGAAGGTACCAAAAAGTAAAAAACGCAGCATTTCCTGCCGCAATGCCGGATCTATAAACGACCAACTCGGCCACTTCCAATGCCATTCGCCCAGATGCCGCAGGTAAAAAACAAGGCTTATACTGACCAAGGCGGCATGCAACAACAAGCCGTACAGCGCCGTATCAATGCTGATCCAACCAAATAAAACACTTCCTAAAAGAATAGGCAAAACCAGTTTTTGCGAAAAATCAAGCAGCAAACTGGGCACTACAATGCGGCTAAAATTGGCGGAATACAAACTCAACACCACGCTCAGCACATAAAAAAACGACAAGGGCAAGGCCATCCATAAATGCGCGCCCAGTTGGGGAGAATTGAGTTTTAGCCAGGGGGCAAACTGGTTCCAGAACAAGGCTGCAATAGACCAAAACACCAAAGAACCACACAGGACCATCCCCAAAAGCAGGGGTAAAAACCCATGATGCCCTTGTTCTTTATCTTTAAACCGATGGAAAAACCGAAAAACGATGGTATTCGCCCCCAAACTAAACAGCGGCAGACCAATCATGCCCACCTGCAGTAAAATTTGCATCAACCCATATTCGGCACGTACGTACGGATAAAGAAAAAAAACACTCAAGCCGCCAATGCCTAAACCGACTAAATTGACGAATGAGTGTTTTAAACTTTGTCTGCGAACAATGCCCATTATTGTCCGACCACCAACCGTTTGGTCAGGGTACCTTTGTCACTTTGAAGCATTAAAATATAAGAACCGGCGCACAGTTGTTCCGTCGGAATTTCGAGTTGCTGATCACCAGCCGACAATTCGAGGGGAAAGCTCAGGCAGGTACGGCCCGCAAGATCCAGCACCACCAAACGTCCATCGAGGGTGGTACTGGCGCTCACCATCAGGGTGGCTTTGGTGCCCGCAGCAATCGGGTTGGGCATCAATTCGAACTGCAAATTGCGCTCCAGCCAGGTGGTACCCGACAGATTTTGGGTTTTGAACACCCCTACCGGTAAGGAGGTTGGCGGCAAACAAACATCCCACTCATTATAAACCAGGACACGCCAGTACAACTTGCGGTTATTAGGCATGATTTTGTCAATATGGATGCTGACCACCGCATCGTCGGGATTGTACACCGATTTTGTGTAAATCGTGGGCACAAAATTTTCAAACAAGCCAACCTCCAACTGATAGATAGAACCGTTGGGCGGTGCATTAAAGGTCATGGTTACATTATCAAACTGCACCAATTGGGTATCAATGGGCGATACCAGTTCCGTACTAATGTTATCGGGAATGCCTGCCAGGGGATCAGAAATTTGCAGGTAATCACTGTGTTCTGTATAAAGATTGGTGCGCATCGCTTCAATCTGTTCTGGGGAAAAACGCCCGGTACAATCGTCTACGGCATAACCCATGTAAAGCGTTGCATCGGCGCGGAACGTGCTGTCGTTCGGATCGTGGAGCAGCAAGGTACTTTCGAGGTTGCCGTTGCAGGACCAGCGGTAGTTCAGATAATCTGGACGGGTATCGCAAAAACGGTCGCCTGAATTGTAGCAATTGGAACCGTCCATTTTTTCAACTGGATAACCATAAATTTCTGTCGGAGCAGGTTGGGAATAATCCCAATCAAAGCCTTCCCAGCCATAAAACGGGTGTGGAAGTGACAAATGGTGGCCAAGTTCGTGCGACCAGGTAGAATTTCCTGCCGCCGAGCAACTGCGGCCCATTACCACGGCATCCTGCCAGGAGTACCCACAGTTGCCTGCCGGGTCGGCCACCACAAAATTATTGACGCGGTTGGGCAAGCGGTTGGCATTAATCATTTCGGAGCCGCCATCAAAGTCGTGTTCGTACCAGCTGCTGTTGTTGTGGTAAACAAAAGGCTCGCCTGGCACCAAATAAAACTGGATACGGGCCGGTACGTATTTTTCATTCATTTCGCAAATAGCACGCATGGCCTGATTGACCGGAAAATAACCAGCGCCTGCGTCATTACCGACCATATGCATGGTCATGGGCACATAAAGCCAGGTCGTATCAGCGCCGCGCTGCGCTTTGAGGCTGTCACGGTGTGCAAAATACCAATCCAGCCAGGGAGATTGTCCTTTTGTGCCACACCATTCATCGGCAGGTTGTTGCGCCTGCACCATTTGCGCACAAATCAGGAGCGCAATCGTCAATACTGTATTTTTAACAAACATTTGAAAGTCAGGTTTGATGCTATTCGTTCATAATTGGCCGCGAAGGTCAGCTTTGCCAAACAATAATTTGCTATTCCAGTTCATAGAAAGCAAAATCGCGACAAACTTTATTTTTAACGGGGTGCCAATACGATTCGTTGGGTGTATGCTTGCCGCGTTCCCAGCAATACGAGTTGATACATACCCGCAGCCCAGGTTTCAGCAGGCAGCAAAAGTTGGGCTTTCCCTTGCACAAACGCGACATTTTGTTGCAGCATCAATCGGCCCATAGCGTCAAACACCAGGATTTGATGGGCTTGTGTACCCGTTTTTTCGCCGCAAGTAAGCTGTAAGGCGGCTCCTGCGGTCAGCAAGGTCGGGTAACAGGCAAAATCAGCATCCGTAGGCTCGTAACTATCTGACAACAAACCCGTTGTAAAGGTGCGCACGTCCGTGTAAGGGGCGCAGGTTGAATAATCATTGAACGCACGCACTTTCCAGTAATATTTACGGTTGGGTGCCAGCACGGGGGTCAAAAAAGAGGTGTCCGTCGTAACAGTTTCAATATCCCGCAGGGCAAAAGAGCTGATTCTCGAACCAACCACATGGTAATAGGTAGCATTGGGCACCCGCGACCATTGGAGGGTTGTTTGAATTCCAGGGAGGACTGCCAGATTTTCGGGCCATTGATTTTCGGCGGTGGTTACAACGTCCGGCAAAGCAGGGGCATTCGACAGCCAGGCCAGTTTTTCAGAATTTAAATTTGCCCGCATACCCTCAATTTGTGCTGGAGAAAAGCGGTTTTGGCATTCATCGGCGGAGTACGACATATATAAGGTGCCATCCACTTCAAATTCAACGCCGGCGGGGTCTTTCAATTTGAAAGGGCTGTTGTTGTTGGTATTACAATTCCACCGATAGCTGAGGTAATCGGGCTTGGTATCACAAAAGCGATCAGCAGCAATGGCACAATTACTGGCATCTACGAATTCCACCAGGGCCGTATCAAGCGGGGCAGGCACTGTTGTTTCGAGGGTATCGTGAAAATAGGTATAATCGTAGGTGAGCAGTTCGGGCGTTGGAATACTGTAACTGTACACTTTACCCTCCCAACCGATAAACGGATGGGGCATCGCAAGTGCGTGTCCGACCTCATGTGTCCAGGTATGGTCCGATGGATTCGCACAAGAATGGTTGATTGCGACACCGGCGTAAGGCAGGTTATAGCCACAATTGCCGGCTGGATCTTGCACAAAATAACTATTCAGCGCATCGGGGAAATTGTTGGTGAGCATCATTTCAATGCCTTTCGGGATGTTATCGTGGGCATACCAGGTTGAATTATTGAGGAGGTTCCAGGGATTTTTAAAATAAAACCGGATACCGGCGGGCGCAAAATCGGAGTTGAGTCGACAAAAAGCATCCAAAAGTCGTTCGGTGGTAAATCGGCCGGTACCATTATCATTGGCGAGCAGGTGAATTTGCACCCCCACCAGCAGCGTATCCTGGCTTCTGCTGGCGTAATCTTGTGGGTATTGCTGGTAGCGCAAGAGCCACGGATCGATACCGGTTGGCGTACCACAAGGCGCAAAGTCGTATTTGTTTTTTTCCGTTTGGGCAATCAAAAAACAAGGTAAACAAAGAAAAAAGAGTATTCGTAGCATCATCGTAAAGGTAAAAAGTGTGTGACCCATTGCTGGGGTCGTGGTGGAACGTTTGAGCAAAAGCATCAGATTTGCTGCTATACGGCGCTAAAATACGCACATTTTCAAAATACAGCCGTTTAGAAAAAAATAGGGTAAAAATTGGGGTGCGCGTGACGAAAACCAAAATGCGCGTATTAAGGCCTAATAAAATTGGGTAAAAAGACACTTAATTTGAAATCAGCACAAATTTTCAACCAAGGCCTACCAACAAATTGGTACGGTTTTTGAATACCATAGTTTGCAAGCGCAATACTACGTGTACTTGTACCAAAAACCCTTGCTTACCGCATTTTTTTAATCCCGTCATCCACGCTTTTAATCCTTGATTTTTCAATTCGTCAAAGGATGCAAAATTTAATAGCTCAATTCAGCGCAATATCGCTAAATTTGCGCCGTCTTTTCAATCCTTTAATCCACTGTTTTCGGTTGGTTTCATGTGTTTTCCAGTTTCTGTATATCCTCTCAATCCTCAGTTTCGCTCAACGAAACCGAAATTGTAAAACAACATTTATTCATTCCAAACCGATTTCCTTGATGAAGCGATCTACACACTTCTTCACGATACCCTCGTATTTTTCTCTTTTCCCATCATCAAATTTGTTGACCATGAACAACTCAACTACACCTCGCCATTGGGCGCTGGGTGTGCTGGTATTTTGTTGCATTGCGTTTGCGACGTTAAAAGCAAATGCACAATCCTGCTCCATTACGCCTTCCGTTGCCGGACCTCCAGTATCTATTTCTATGAGTCTTGATCCTATTAGCGGTCTGGCTGTTCTGAATGGAGCGATTTTATCAGCAAACGGAGTTACGAGCGATTGTTGTCCGGCTTGCTCCGTAAATTTCTATACATCTGCTGCGAAAACAACGCCTAAAAGCAATTTATATGATTGTGGTGATGTAGGTACTCTCGATACCATTTTCGTGGCATTTCAAGAAAACCCTGGAAATATTTCGTCTGAAAGTCAGGCTAAAATGGTTATCGTTACCGTAACGGATGATACCGCGCCATGGATAAATGGGCCAAGTAATAAAACGGTAAACACCTCTTTGGGTACCAATTCGTCAGATTGTGCTGCCAATAACCTGAATAACACTGAAATAACAGTAGATCTTAGTAAACCAGCAACTTTCGGGATGTTGGGAAATCGTCGTTATACGGACAACTGTGCTGGCTCATTGACGGTTACATATTCAATTGACTTCCCATCTGGCGCTTCCGGGTTTCCAGATATTGTGGACAAGCCTGGAACCGATGCTGGCATTGAATTTTTCCCGAAAGAAGGCGGTGGCGTAAGCACCGTAACCTATAAAGTAACAGATGCCGCAGGAAACACCGCCACTGCATCTTTTACCGTGACTGTTACCGACAACCAAAACCCAGTGATCACCTGTCCTCCATCACCGGTTACCCGCAACATGGATACGGGCGTTTGTAATTACACCTATTTAGCAGGCGACCCGCGGGCAACTGCGACCGACAATTGCCCTACGGTAAATGTAAGTTATACTAATCTATTGCCAACGTTCCCATTGGGTACGCATGTAGTTACAGCAACCGCAACCGACAATGCTACCAATACTAGCTCTTGTACCTTTGCAGTTACGGTGAGTGACAATCAATTTCCCACGATCAGTACACTGTCCAATCTGACCTTGTATACGGGTGATAACATTGGAACACCTTTGAATTTTTGCGATGCAGATACCAGTTGGACACATCCTACAACTGGCGATAATTGCAGTATAGCTACCCAAACATTTACACTGTCAGGTGCTACAAGTCAAATCGCAACGGCATTTATTTCAAATACCGGTTCTGGCAATGTATTCTTCAACCTGGGGGTAACAACTGTTACCTACACCGTGACCGACGTAAACAGTAAAGTTTCTACCAGTACCTTTACCGTAACCGTTATTGACAATGCCCCACCTATTGTTTCAGGAGAATCTAATTATGCTGATACCGTTTCCGTAAACAGCAGCACTTGTGATAAAGTAATCAGCTGGACCCGTCCTTCCATTGGCAGCCCGCTTGATTGCGGTACTGTTACCATGTCTGAAACTTTCGTAAGCGGCCCTGATCCAACCGTATTAAATGGCTTGGTTGCATTTAACCCTGCCACCGGCGGTGGAGTAGCAACCACTAATTTCCCATCCGGAACGACCGTAATTCGGTATTCCTGGATTGATAACTCGCCGAATTCGGGTAATTTTTCAGTGCTGTATACCTTTACTGTGGAAGAAGATATAGCGCCCACGGCATTATGTAAAAATGTTTCATTGCAATTAGATACCAACGGCCAGGCTATTTTAACCACAATTGCTGCCGACTTTAGTTCGACGGACAACTGTCCACTTGGTGTTACCTATGTTTTGCAAAGCAACAATGGTGCAGTCATACCAATGAGCAGCAGCCTGCTGTTTGATTGTGGTGATTTGGTCATGCAGCCGGGTAGCGGTTGGCCGTATAGCTTGATTGTATCGGATGCCAATAATAATAAAGACACTGCGGCTTGTTTTGTAACCATTTTGGACTTGTTGGCACCTGTATTAAGTTGTCCAACGAACCAGATTGTGTATACCGCCAACAACAATTGTACTGCAACCATCGGCGCCAATGGAAACCTGGCGCTGGATGCGAACAATATTTTAATTCCAGGTGAATACGACGGCAACTGTGCGGTTGTTAGCATCACGGCTACCGCGAACAACAATGCAGACTTAAGTGCTGCTGCTGGCGTACAAGCATCCGTGAATTTTACGGGCACAAACCCATCATCTAGCTTGAATAGCGCTGTTTTTGCAAAAGGTACCACCAATGTAGTGTACACTTGCTCTGACCAATCGAACAACAACGCTACTTGCGCCTTCACGGTAACGGTACTGGATACCATTCGTCCGGTAGCAACCGGGTGCCCTCCCGGCGGCTTTATTTCCTTGCCGATCAATACCTTGTCTTGCAACCACATCCCAAGCAGTGCTTTGTGGAATGTAAGTTGGAGTGATCCAGGCAGTTGTTCTTTGCCTTTGAATATCACGACGGTTGGCGGGGCTCCGAACAATTCATATCCACAAGGAGAAACGCAAATCACGATTACCGCAAATGACCAATCGGGCAATGTCGGTACTTGCGCCTTTATTATTGATGTATTTGACGCAGTTCCACCCGTGGCTCTGTGTAAAAACATCCCAGTAAATTTGAGTGCAGCGCCGATCACGGTTACTGCCAGCCAAATCAATAACGGTAGTACCGACAACTGTACCCTCCTCAACGCCACCAACCTTGCATTGCAAGGCTACCCAACGGGTGTTCCAGTTACTAATAGCAGTTGCAGCAATATTCCAGTTACCCTGGTTGTGACTGACCGCGATGGCAACACCGCTACTTGTACCGCAAATGTGGTCATCACCGATAATGTTGCGCCTGTTTGTACCACTAAAAATGTGGTAAAAGTATTGAGCAACACCAACCCGGGCAGTGTCAGCGTGGATGCGATCGATTTCAACAACGGCAGTTCCGACAACTGTACTTCCAGCAATGCACTGGTTTTTGAAATTTCAAGTGCAACTGGTACCCCTGCGGGCTTCAATGCTTCTTTGACTTTTGATTGTACACCGTTGGGTGCAAACACCGTTACGTTCCGCACCAAAGATGCACAAGGCAATGTTAGTTCCAATTGCACGGCTACTTTAACCATCCAGGATGCAACGCCACCTGTGGTGGTTTCGGCACCTGGCAATCAAATTGTCTCTTGCGAACTGGTTACACCGAGCATCCAAGCATATTTGAATACTTTGACGGATGCTACCTTCTCTGATAATTGCACGGTAGCCAATGTCGTTGAAATTTTCAGCACCACCAATGGCAGCTGCCCAAGCAACTACACCATTTTGCGTACCTGGACGGCTACCGACGGCGCGGGTTTGACGGCACAAGCACAACAAACCATTAATGTACTTGACCTGACGAAGCCAAGCATCACGTTGCCAGCCAATGTGACCATCAACCTCTCTTCGGTTGCAGATTGTTTCCCGACCGGCGGCTATACCGCAACTTTGTCTGACAACTGTACGGCCAGCAATACCCTTGCGACCAATACAAACTGGGTGATTGACTATGCAGATGGCGCTGCGGATGATTTAGGCAGTGGCGCAACCGCTACTTCCATCGCTGGCTTTGCTACGGGTATAAACACGATTACATTCACCACCACCGATGCCTGTGGCAATACCAGCACGAAATCGATGACGGTTACCGTTGTGGACAACGAGGCACCACTTTTTGTAGACTACTTACTGCCTAACCCAAATCCGACCTTTACATCTTACTGCGGCCACAGCTTTGTATTTGATAATGCTCCAGGTGTTTGCGGTTATACATTCCAGTGGATTCGTCCATACAACGGCAATGTAGATGAATGCAACAATTTCACTTTTGGACCAGAAAGCATTGTAGCAAATGGCAACCAGACCGTTTCTGCAAACTTCCCATGGGATCCTACCAATCCTTTTACCCAGTTTATTCCGGTATCGGTAACATTACCGGTTGGTACTGCGGTATTCAAGTACACGGTAACGGATCTGGCTGGTAACTCCAGCACTTGCTCGTTTACTGTAGAAGTGGAAGATGTACAAGCACCTATATTGATTGGCCAACAAACGGCCCTGTTGACAACCATTTGTCCAACACAAACCATTCCGGACTACACCGGTTTGGTAAGTGTGATCGACAACTGTCCATCGGGCAATACCCTAACGCAGGTTCCTGCAGCAGGTACAGCACTTTCGGCCATCAACACCTATATTACACCTGGTCCAAACCCAGCCGATGGATCTCAGTTCGTAGTAACCATTACGGGATTTGACGGTACGAATTTCTCCGTACCAAGAAACATCACTGTAACATTAGATGATAATACCGCACCGATCCCATCGCAAAATGCCCTGGCAGATGTGACCTCTAATTGCGGATTTATTATTCTGCAAACGCCCACTGCACAACCCAACTGTACCAATGGTTCAACTATTTTTGGTACGCCTGGTGGTGTGAATGCGACACCAGAGACCACCAATGGCACCATCATTACCAGCTACCGCGTAACCTTGGTCGGAACAACCTGCCAAACTTATTTCGTAACCTGGTCGTACAATGATGGCAATGGTAACGTTTCTACCCAGTTACAAAAAGTAACCATATGTCCTGATGTTGCGCCACCGGTTGCAAAATGTAAAAACACGGTGACGAATATTAACCTGTCGCCCTTTAACGCAACCATCACGCCGCAAATGATTGATGCCGACAACGGAAGTTTTAGCATCAATGGCAGCCATGACCCAGATAATTGCAGCGCAGCGCCTACTCCGAAAAAAGTAACCTTAAGTTTGAGCCAAAGTGTGTACACCTGTGCTGATTTGAACAAAACTACCGTTACCCTCACAGCAACTGACAATGGCGGTAATACTGCTTCTTGTACGGCTTCAATTAAAGTAATTGATGTTAATGCACCGGTGATTACGGGAACCCTGCCAGCCAACGTTACCATTGAAGCATGTGTAGATGCAATTCCTGCAATGCCTGCTTTGCCTGCTGTAACCGATAACTGTAGCGCAACCGTAACGGTTAATGAAAACACCAACCAGGCTTCTTCTGGTGTTGGCAAATACAATTATGTGATTACCCGCACCTGGACGGCTACCGATACCTACGGCAATACAGCCACAGCATCGCGTACCATTACCGTACGGGATACGAAAAAACCTGAATTTACAGCACCAACACCGGCAAGCCTGTTGTTTAACACCGACCCCGCAGATGCAGATTGTGCACAAACCACTAAATTGGTTTTGGCTCCCATCGTAGCAGATTGCGCTCCAGACAATGAGTTGGTAATCAGCAGCAATCCGGCTTACTTCAGTTTGACCGACAGCCTTGAAATACTGCCCGTTGGTAGCCATGTCGTAACTTTTACTGCAACAGATCCGAGTGGTAACAGTGCAAGTTTCTCTGTAACGATTGTTGTTTCAGACATAACCCCACCTGTTGCTTCTTGTATCAACGGTATTTCAGTGGCCCTCAATCCGAACGGACAAGCCATTGTTACGCCAAGTTTGGTGAACAACAGCAGTTTTGACAATTGTACCAGCGCTCCGGTGAGCCTTCAAGTACAGGAATTGTACGAAGCAAACGGCGATACCATCGGCAACCCAGTCAATCAAATTATTTTTGATTGCGATGAAGCAGATGGCGATACCAGATACCCAATTATTTTGGTGGTAAAAGACGCCGTTGGAAACTCCTCCTTCTGTGAAACTTATGTGGTGATTCAGGATAACGTGACGCCAACCATCACTTGTCCTGCCAATACAACGGTAAATTGCAGCACCACCCCGAACACCGCGTTTGCGACTTCGGTGTTGGGCAATGCAACTGCCACCGACAACTGTCCAATCACGGCTGGCAGCATCACTTTTGTGGATGTTCCAGTAAGCAATGGCTATTCCTGCAATTCATTTGTACGGACGTTCCGTGCAACCGATCTTTCTGGCAACTCATCTACTTGTAATCAAACGGTTACGGTGCAAGATTTGGTAAAACCTGTGTTTACCAGCCTGCCACAAAGTGATACCATCAGCTGCAGCGATCCGTTGGTATTAGCACCAACGTTGAAAGCAACCGATAACTGTACCCCTGCTGATTCGATTAAAATTGTATTTACCCAAGTGAAAACAGACTCTGTTGGAGAATGTGGCAAATACGAATATAAAGTAACCCGTACCTGGACTGCAACCGATAAATGTGGCAATACAGCCATTCACACGCAGATCCTGAAAGTAGAAGACGTTGCAGAGCCTGTGTTCCTGGGTATGCCGGATACCATTACAGTAAGTTCGGCAAACTTCCCAACCAACACAGATTGTACCGTACCGCTGAGTTTCGATGTTGCGCAATATTTGTCTGATTGTCAATCAGATACATCTATCCTTGTGACCAACGATGCGCCGCATGGCAACTTATCTACAGATATCAGTGGCAATTACACCGTTGGCAACTACCTGGTTTCCTTCTCAGCGATTGATGCTTGTGGAAATGTTGGCCTGGATAGTGTGTTTATTGTCGTCCGGGATAACAGCGTACCAACCGTAATTTGTAACGACAACGTTGTAATCTCCCTGGGTACCAATGGCGTGGCAAGCATTTTGCCAGATGATATTGACCTGGGTAGTACCGACAACTGCGGTATCGACAGCATGTGGTTGTCTAAAACCGACTTCGATTGCGGCGAACTGGGTGCTAATGCGATTCAATTGTTTGTAAAAGACGTACATGGCAACATGAACAGCTGTACAGTGAATGTACAAGTAGCCTTGGGCGTAAATACTGGATTTAACGTAGCAGCAACGGCCACAGATGAAACTTCATTTGGCGCCAACAACGGTACAGCTTCGGTGACGGTAACAGGCGGAACGGGTAGTTTCACTTATTTGTGGAACACCACCGCAAGCACCCCAACGATCAGCAATCTGATTCCAGGTACGTACACCGTAACCATCACGGATACCAATACCGGTTGTGTAAACAAAGTAACCGTAGTTGTGAACGAGGGTCCAAGTTTGGTCATCACCGCCGGAGCAGCATCTGGCTGTCAGGGCGCAGTGGTAAGTATTCCGGTAACGGTTGGAAACCTGGTAAGTTCTACAGGCTTCTCCTTTACCTTGAACCTGACCAACAATACCGTTGGAACCTTCACGGGCCTGACAAACATCAACCCGGCTTTGACTGGTTTGATTTCGAATGTGTTGCCAGGTAACACCCTGGGTGTATTTTGGGCAAATGCAGGCGCACCGCTTAATTTGCCAAACAACACCGTATTGTTCAATGTAAATCTGACCTTAGGTACTGCTACAATTGGAACAACCAGCTCGCTCAACTTTGCTAGTTCGCCCATTCCGTTAGAATTCAACATCAACAATGCTGGCATGGACGTAACCCTGGATATCAACGACATTGATATCAACAATGGCAGCGTAACCATCAATTGTGTGGTGAACGACTTCGATATCACGGGTAAAATTGAAACCTGGCGCGCACCTGTGAAACCAGTACCTGGTGCAACGGTAGCATTAACCGGTGGTATCAGCAACAGCGCGATTACACCTGCCGATGGAACCTATGCATTTACCGTACCAGCGGGTAACCTGACCACCCTTACCCCAACGAAATCAACAACGGGTAATGATGGCGTCACGGCTGCCGACTTGCTGTTCATTTCCAACCATATCTTTGGCAACCTGCTTACTTCTCCTTACCAGTGGGTGGCAGCCGATGCAAATGGCGATGGCAACATTACGTTGAATGACTATCTGCGGATTCAACGGGTAGCATTGGGTACCGATCAGCATATTTTGGGTGCACCAGACTGGAAGTTTATCCCAAAATCATTCACGTTCCCAACGCCAAATCCATTAAGTCCAAATACCTATCCCTTGAACTTCAGCTTCACCGCTGTAGCCGATGCAAATGTTGACTTTGTGGCAGTGCGTATGGGTGACGTAAACGGTAACATTACGCCATCCTTCAACAACGACCAGACCGAAGACCGTACAGAAGGAAACTTTAACTTCCGCATTGAAGACAAAGGCTTTAAGGCCAATGAAATCATCGAAGTACCTTTCCGTGCAAGTGACTTCACCAACCGTCAGGCATATCAGATGACCATTGGCTTTGATGCCAATATGATGACCCTCGAATCGATTGAAATGGGTGCATTGCCCCAATTGAGCAACGAGAACTTTGGTACAGCACAACTGGCAGAAGGCAACTTGACCACCTTGTGGGTGAGCAAAGACCCTGTAAGCATTGCCGATGATGAAGTGTTGTTTACGCTTCGTTTCCGCACCTTGCGCAGTGTTCGTGCTTTGTCTGAAGTGTTGAGCGCCGGTTCGCAAGTAATTCGCGCAGAAGCATACGACCTGCAAGGCAGCGTTATGAAAGTGGATCTTGAATTTACCAAACCAGCCAATGGACAGGATATCGCACCATTTGCTTTGTATCAAAACCAACCGAACCCGTTCAGTGCCGAAACCCGCATTGGTTTCCGTTTGCCAGAAAGTGGCCGCGGTATCGTGCGCGTGTACAACATGGGTGGTCAATTGGTTAAAACAGTGGTGGGTAACTTTGAAAAAGGCTACAATGAGTTGAGTTTCCGCAAAGATGAACTGGGTAAGGCTGGCGTTTATTGGTACGAATTAGAGACCTCTACGCACAGCGATCGCAAAAAGATGATTTTGATTGATTAAAATATAGCGCGTTGCTATAATATTACCGTTGAGAAAGCCAGGCAAAATCAGTACCGTTCAAGGTTGCTGTTTTTGTCTGGCCAACTCAACCTATGCTTTGGTACCCGAATCCGGTTAAGGCAATCATCCATTTTCCAAATTGTTATTGACATTTAAACCATGAAGAATATCGTACTAATCCTAATCCTATTCGCGGCACTGGCATCTCCAGGTCTTGTGTCCGGCCAAGCTGTAATCCTTAAAATTGATACAGTATCGGTCAACTGCGCTTCAACCGACACGGTTTTAGTGCCAGTAAGGGTAAGGAATTTTACCAATGTGGGTTCCTTTCAGTTTACCATTTCTTGGGATACCACGCGGCTTCGTTTTATCAATACTACTGCCCTTAATACCCCTTTCACAGGGGCCGGAGTAAACTTTGGTTTTGATAAAACGTCTTTTATTAACCAAAATCCTGCAAAAATCACGTTCAACTGGACAAAAGTTGGCGGTGGTGCCGTGCCCGATGATACGCAGGTATTTGCCATGCAATTTAAACGGATTGGCGGCCCCTTTGCTGCCGTTCAAATGATTAGCAACCCAGTGGCGATTGAAGTCACCAATGCGCTAGGCGATGACCTTCCCAAAACGGTTATTCCGGGTGGTGTGCGACCAATTGACGATAAAAAGCCAACCCTCAATTGTCCTGCGGATGTGGTTCAAATGGTATCAATCCCCACTGCCATAAACAATATTGCGCCATCGAATGTCATGGACAACTGTGCAATCAGTACAGTTGGTTGGGCATCGGTGGGCGCAACCAATGCAAGTATGCCAACTGATCCGGACGCGAGCGGTGCCGTTTTCAATTTTGGCATTTCAACCGTAACCTATACGGCAAGTGATGTAGGGGGTAACACGGCAACTTGTTCTTTCAAGATCACCTTACAGCCCTCCACGACCAGTGATACCTTGACAATTTTTGCACAAAATGCAACAGCATCCTGTGGACAGAGCCTTTCCATCAATATATCTGCGCTGAATTTTGACGCAATGGGATCGCTTCAGTTTTCCATAAAATGGGATACTTCGGTGATTAAGTTTGTGAATATTAACGGATTTAACCCTACACTCAACCTGGGACCCAGTAATTTTGGTGTAATCCTTACAGCAGCAGGTACCCTGTCGTTCAACTGGACGACCGGTCAATTGGCTGGTACAACCCTGCCACCAGGTGCCAATTTGTTTACCATCAATTTTACCACGACCGGAAATGTGGGCGGGATTTCTCCCCTTCAATTTGTGGATATTCCCGCAGTACGAGAAGCCTATGAAAGCTTAAATGGGCTGCCCAATGAAATACCCGCGATCTGGATCAATGGCACTGCTGCTATTGTAGACCAAACCGCACCCACGATTTCTTGTCCACCCAATACCCTGGTGGATGCCGCCGCAGGTACCGCCTCGGCTACCGTAAACAACCTGCAACCATTGGCTTTGACTGATAATTGCAGCGGAACCGTGGCGTTGTCCTATGTTCGAACGGGTTTGACCACCGGCAGCGGCACAGGCAACGCAAATGGAATCTATAATGCCGGAACAACTACAGTCGTTTATACCGCTGTTGATCTTGCAGGAAATACCAGCACTTGTTCTTTTTTAGTGGTGGTAGATGCTGGTACGCCTGTTACACTCGAATTAGACTCGCTTACCAGTGATTGCACCGGTGCAGGCAGTCAGGTAACCTCTTGTGTACATGTTAGCGATTTTGCAGATATTATTGGTTTGCAATTTAATGTTAACTGGGATGAAACCGTTTTGCAATTCAATGCCATTACGAATCAATTCCCGGGCTTGAACTTGAGCCCCAACGACTTTAACAACTACGCGACGACTCCGAATGGCCTTTTGAAGTTCCTAGCCGGTAACACAAACGGGTGGCCTGATATTCCCGACGATGGCAATCTTTTTTGTATCGTTTTCACCGTGTTAAATTCAAATGGCACCTCACCGATTGAGTTTATCGGTCCCTTTGACGCTGCCAACAGCGCCCTGGATGTCGTACCCGTAAATCCAATCAATGGCTATTTTGAAAGTGTCGATCAAAGCCCGCCTACCCTGGTTTGCCCTGCTAATATCACGGCAACAGCACCATTGGGCACTTGTAAAGCAACCGTAATTATCCCTTCGCCACAGGCCAGTGATGCGTGCAGCGGTATTCAGGGCGTTGTTCGCACGCCCCTTTCCGACGAATTTCAGGCAGGCAATACCGTAGTGACCTACACGGCAACCGATAATGTTGGTTTGACCACCGTATGTTCGCTGACAGTAACGATCAATGCGAATTCGACGCCGGTACTCACCGCCTGCCCAGCCAATATCATCATCACTGCACAAGGGGCCAATTGTACCGCTGCTGTTAACTGGCAAGCACCTACTGCGGTGGATGCATGCGGCATCACGCCCATCGTTCCAGTACCATCGCAGGGCCCAAATACGTCCTTCCCGGTTGGTATTACCAATGTAACTTATGTTGCTACCGACGGACAGGGTAATTCAAGCACCTGCTCCTTCACTGTAAGCGTACAAGATGTACAAAAACCGGTAATCACTTGCCCAGGCAGCTATGTTTTACCCATAGATTCTACTGAATGTTGTGCGCCTGGTGGATTCCAAATACCAGCGGCAACTGATAATTGTGATGCCAACGTGTCTGTCACGGGCAATCGCCTCCCAGCGGATTTGTTCTGCGTGGGTACAACCCAGGTGATCTACACAGCGACCGATGATTTTGGTAATACCGCTACTTGCTCCTTTACCATCACGGTATTGGACCAAACAGCACCAAACGTAATTTCTTGCCCGAACGATATTGTGGTGAGCACCAGTCCAAACAACTGCGGCGCTACCGTAAACTGGACCGTTCCGAAATTTGAAGACGTTTGTGATGGCACGAATTTGACCATCATCAATGTTTATAATCCGAATACCTTGTTTGCGATTGGTGAAACCCTGGTGGAATATTATGCTGCCGACAGCGCTTCCAACCTGGCACTTTGTTCCTTCAAAGTAAAGGTAAATGACCTGACGCCGCCAACCATCAGCGGTTGTCCAGGTAACCTGACGGTGCAAGTATCCAGCACAAAATGTGATACAATTCTGAATTGGCCTTCGCCTTTGGCCATCGACAACTGCCCAAATATTACCTTGAGTAGTTTACCTGCGCCCAATACGCCCTTCCCGATCGGGTCCAGCAATGTTATGTACACGGCGATGGATGCCTCGGGCAACACTTCTACTTGTAGTTTTTCGATCCTGGTATTGGAAAAACAACCACCCGTGTTTAGTAATTGTCCGGGTGATTTCTTGCTGAAGGATGTTGATCCTTGCACGGCGATTCCCAACTGGACGGCCTTCCCGACAGCAACCGATAACTGTTCGAGTGTTACCATCGACTCTTCAATTTATCGGCCGGGGGATGTTTTCCCGGTAGGTGAAACGGTGGTTGTTATTTTGGCAACCGATGCCAGTGGCAACCAGGATACCTGCGCTTTCAAAGTTACCATTATTGGTATCCCGCCAGGATTTAGCAATATTCCAGAAGACATCAATAAAATCGGTTGTGCACAGGAGGTTATTTGGGACGAACCCGTTGTAGTGGGCATTTGCAACCTCGCTACGGTTACTTCCAATTTCAACCCCGGCGATACTTTCCTGCCAGGTGTAACCATAGTAACCTACATTGCGACCGACCTGAACGGATCAACGGTGAGTACCACCTTTACCGTTACGGTTTTAGACGATATTCCGCCGGTGATTATTTGCCCAAGCGGCCCCATTGAGGTGAATATTGGTGGAACCGTTTTATCCGATCCAAGCGGTTTTATTCTCAGCACCGATACCGTTTCAACCTGCGAAGGTGTGGAACTGGTCTTTGAATTGCCGATCGCCTCGGATAACTGTACGGGGGTAGAACTGGAACAAACCGAAGGCAGCGCAACGGGAACAATTTTCCCCTTGGGCATTCAAACACTCAATTTTATCGCAACAGATGGCGTAGGCAATACTGCCGTTTGTCCGGTATCCATTGATGTACAGCCTTTGGCAGCCTTGCGCCCAATCAGCACACCCAACCCTATTTGTAATCCTGGAACTGTAATTGTAACCGTTACAGACTTGCAGGATGCAATTTATGTTTGGGAGGGACCAAATCGGAATGATACCTTGTCGGTCAATGAATACAATGTAGTTATTGGCAATGAAAACAATGTGTACACCGTATATGCACAAGTAAATGGGTGCAAATCGGCAGTTGATACCGTGCGTTTGCAATTAGTAAGCAGACCGGATGCTGTGAATGATACGTTCTATATCCAGCCTGGCGTTTCCGACACCATTTATTTGTTAACCAATGATGGACTTTCACCAGGCGATGCGGGTGTGATAACGTACCAGCCGAACCCGATTGAAGGATTGACCCAGATCCAAAATGGCGTATTCGTGTACGATGCAACAACTGGAACCAAGGCAATTTCTTTCTTTTACAGACTGTGTTCCAGCATTTGTGACAGCCTGTGCGACAAGGTAAATGCCACGGTGTTTATTTTCCAGAAGGACGAGGATTGTTCTTTTATACCCAACTCATTTACGCCGAACGGCGACAACAACCACGATACCTTCTCGATTCCTTGTATTACCCTGCTCGAAAACCCTTGTACGCTGGTGGTGTACAACCAATGGGGCGACAAGGTATTCGAATCTGATGATTACGATAATAAATGGGACGGTACCCTGATGGGCAAAGGCAAACCGCTGCCAGATGGTGTGTATTTCTACATTTTCCAACCATCTAATGCAGGCGCTACCATCAGAAAAGGCTTCGTTGAAATCATTCGCTAATCACCCCTGAAAGCACCGCAACTGCGTGAACAGCGGCGGTGCTTTTACCAAAATACAAACTATGAAAAAAGTACTTTTTACCATAGCGTTAATGGCTGCATTTTGGCAGGCAAATGCCCAACAAGAACACCATTATACCCAGTTTATGTACAATAAACTGCTTATAAATCCTGGTTATGCCGGCGCGCGCGGCGTTCCATCCCTTACGGGTATTTATCGCAACCAGTGGATTGGGTTTGATGGCGCTCCCCAATCTACCCTGTTGAGTTTCAATTCACCTTTTCTTTCCCAAAAGGTTGGAGTTGGTGTAACCCTTTCTCAAGAGTCGATTGGTTTGCAACGCAATATTTACGGTGCCTTGGCCTATTCTTATGAATTGGCGAAAACCGACAACCTTTCCCTGCGCCTGGGCATTATGGGTTCTATCCGCTCCCGTGGATTCGATTTTGCAAAAGCGTCCCTCGATCCACAACAGATTGCCGATCCATCCATTGGTGGTACGGAGTTTGTAAGGGATGCATCTGGAAATGTAGGGGCTGGTGTGTACGGTACAATTATGCAACAGTTTTACTTTGGTGTTTCGGCGCCGCATATTTATACCAATACCATCGGTCGCAACCCGGATGCTGTGTTGCAAGGAAAAGAATACCGCCACTATTATGCAACAGCAGGCGCTATTTTACCCATCAGCGACGATATCAACCTGATGCCTGCTTTATTGCTAAAATATGTAAAAAACGCACCATTTGACGCTGATTTGAACCTCAACCTGGACATCCGTAAAAAAGTTACGGCAGGTCTTTCTTATCGCCTGGGTGGCGACAGGGCTGGAGAATCGCTCGATTTATTGGTGTTCTGGCAAATAAGCGATCAACTCGGGTTTGGCGCTGCTTATGACTTTACCCTGAGCAAAATAAAAGACTACAGCTCCGGTTCAGTTGAAATTATGCTGCAAGCCGATTTAAAGAAATCGTCGAGCGGAAAGAAGAATAATAAGAAAAACATGACGAATCCTCGTTTCTTCATGTAATTGTACATCCTTAATCAAACATAGGGGAACACATGATCGCCCATAAATATTCACTGTTCTTAGGCTTGTTTTGCTGCCTGAGCCACTTTTTGCACGCCCAATCAACCACCCAACCCATTACTGTGGTGGCTAAGAATGAGGAAGCTATTAATACCGATGCACTCGAATTCAGTCCTACCTTTTATGAAGATGGCATTTTGTTTATTTCTACGAACGAACAGGTGCTAAAAAAGCAAAATGTAGATGAAAAACAAAAAATGATGATGTCGGTCCTCAAGGCAAAGCGTGGCGAGGATGGGATGTTGGCTGCACCAGAGCCTTTCTCCAAAGAACTGTCTTCTCGCAACCATGAAGGACCTGTTTGTTTCGACCGCACCGCCGAAACGATCTATTTTTCTAGCAATGCTGTGATTAATGGAAAAGATCAGTTTGCAAAAGATAAAGTACAAAAAACAAGGCTGTACTTCTCTAAAAAGGTCGGTGGTGTTTGGGGACCTCCCGAACCATTGCCTTTTAACAACAATGAATTCGACGATTTTCACCCGGCGATCAGCATTGATGGCGATAAATTATTTTTTGCATCCAACCGTCCTGGCGGTTTCGGCAGTACAGATATTTACGTTTCCTATAAAGTAGGTGAATCCTGGAGCGAACCCGTCAACCTCGGATCTGAACTTAATTCACCCGGCCGTGAAGCGTTTCCGTTTATTCATGCCGACAACACGTTGTATTTTGCTTCCGATGGCTTGCCAGATGGCGCGGGTGGCTTCGATTTGTATTTTGCAGTGCCAGAAGGCAATTTGTGGACCAAGCCCGTCAACCTCGGTGCCCCCTTCAACAGTGCCAGCGATGACTTCGGATTGATTGTCGATTTGAATAAAATTAATGGCTATTTCAATTCAAACGGTTTATCAGGTAAAGGCGGCGATGATATTTTCAGCCTGCATACCGAAGGCGGAAACCTGGATGCCTACCTGCTGCAAAACAACCGCACGCCCGATCGCGTCCTGGATCTCAAAGTAGTCGTCACGGATAAATCCAACAGTGCCCCCATTGGCATGGCCCAGGTACAGGTGCTCAATTATGATGTGAACAACGTGATTGGCCGGGATGAAGCAGGAAATTTGATTATCCTTCAAAACATCGATGGTCACGACGAAATGAAGGTAATGACCCCCGATAAAGGCATCAATGGCGAAACAGACAGCAAAGGCCGTTTTTCTACCGAAATTAAGCCGGGTAATTATGTGATCATCATCACCCATCCCAATTACCAAACCAAACAAATCCGTTTGCAAATTTCCAAAACCGGGAATGAGGTGGCCGCCCAACTTGAAAAACCTTACGGACCCGGTAATTCTGGTAAAGTTCAATGGAACCCTACCCTCTTTAATTACCTGACCAATGCGCCGCTCGCAGGTGTCATGGTCGTGGTGACCAATCCAAAAACCGGAAAACAAGACACCCTCGTAGCCAATTCAAATGGCATGGTGGACCACTACCTCGATGCAAATACCAAATACAAGGTTGATTTCTATCAAGGCGGCCGTTTAATCGGCTCTACCGAAGTAGACACGCATGGCGTAAAACCAGGCCAAGCGCTGACGCAGAACATTTCACTCGCGCCTTTACTACCCGGTGCAAAAATTGAACTGCCCAATATTTACTATAATTTCAATGACGCTACCCTGCGCCCGGATGCACGCAAGGACCTCGATTTGCTCATTGCCCTGATGAAACAACAACCCGGCATTGTCGTCGAATTGGCCAGTCATACCGATTGCCGTGGCAATAGCAAATACAACCTCGAATTGAGCCAACGCCGCGCAAATGGCGTGGTTGAATACATGGTGACGAAAGGAATTGCCCGTAACCGACTTACCCCGATGGGTTATGGCGAAAAAGAGCCCCGCAATAAATGTGTAGACGGCGTGCCTTGCTCCGACCAGGAACATGCCCGCAACCGCCGCACAGAAGTACGGGTGCCCAACAACTCCGCAGGCGGATCGATGGTGTATGTAGATGGTTACGCCGGCAACCCGACCCCTCAAAAAACCTCCGGGAACACAAATCCTAAAGTGAAGGTAACGCCTGCAGAAAAAGATACCTATTATGTGATTTCTGGCTCATTTTTAATGCAAGAACGCGCCAACAACCACATGAAAAATCTAAGAAACATGGGTTTTGGAGATGCTAGTGTGACCCAATTCCCTGGTTCTACCTTCTTTTCCGTTTCAGTGGGCAAATTTAAAAGCCGAAAAGAGGCACAAGTGCTGGAGAAAAAACTTGAATCAGAAAATTTTGACAGCTTCATCCGGGCGGTACAATAGACTTCGTACCTTTGCAGTCAATTTTCAAAAACTGCAAAGGTACTATGGCGATCATAATAACAGATGAATGCATTAACTGTGGCGCATGCGAACCGGAGTGCCCTAATAATGCAATATACGAAGGTGGCGTGCAATGGGCTATTTCTGATGGAAATACCGTAAAAGGAGCATACACGATTGAAGATGGTTCAACCGTCGATGCTGCCCAAAAACTCGCCCCCATCTCTAACGAGTACTACTATATTGTACCCGATAAATGCACCGAATGCGTGGGATTTCACGAAGAACCCCAATGCGCCGCTGTTTGTCCAGTAGATTGTTGTGTACCCGACCCTGATCGGGTTGAAACCAAAGAAATATTGCTGGATAGAAAAGCCAAACTACATCTTTAGTTGTTAGTTGTTAGTTTTTAGTTGTTAGTTATCCATTTAAACTAACAACTAAAAACTAACAACTAAAAACTACATCAATGCTTTCTTTGATCATCGCAACAGCATATTCCAAATCTTCCTGGGTATGCGCGGATGAAATGAACCCTACTTCGTAACCGGATGGGCCAAAGTACACCCCGCGTTTGAGGCATTCGAGGTGCATCGTTTTAAATAAATCCATGCCTTTTCCGTCTATTTCGTCGGCACGCTGAATGCGGGTTTCGCTGAATGTAGGCCAAAAAATGGATCCTACGTGTGGGAATCGCAAGGCATAGCCCTTTTCTTGGCAGTATTTTTCCAGTGTTGCGGTAAACCAGGCCGTTTTTTGCTCTAAGGCTTCGTAAAAACCTGGTTTCAATAATTCCAATAAGGTGGCGTACCCGGCAGCCATGGCGACCGGATTTGCACTCAGGGTACCTGCCTGATAGACTGGTCCCATTGGAGCGATATGCTCCATGATGGTGCGAGAAGCGGCATAAGCGCCTACGGGCATGCCGCCACCTATGATTTTACCAAAAGTTATAATGTCGGGTTGTATGTCGTAGAGTCCCGCGGCGCCTTCAAATCCTACCCGAAACCCGGAAATTACCTCATCAAAAATGAGCAACACCCCGTGTTCTGTACATAATTCGCGCATTTTTTGCAAATAAGCCCGATCCTGGAGCAATAAGCCATTGTTGGCCGGAATGGGTTCTACGATTACGCAAGCTACATCCCCGGCATGTTGTTTTAAGGCCAGCTCCAGTGCTTCCGCATCAGCCAAAGGCACCACTATGGTTTCTTTGGCAAAAGCTTCCGGTATACCCGCCGAGGTGGAAATACCAAAAGTTACCAAACCCGATCCGGCTTTTACCAGCAAAGCATCCACATGCCCGTGGTAACAACCCTCAAATTTGATCACTTTGCTCTTGCCGGTCACGCCGCGCGCCAGGCGCAAAGCACTCATCACCGCCTCGGTGCCACTGCTCACAAAACGCACCATTTCTATATAGCGGTGATTTTCAAGCATTAATTTGCCAATCAGCAAGTCGTGGGGGGTTGGAGTGCCAAAAGACATGCCTTTGACAATAGTTTGCTGCACCCGTTCTAAAACGGCTGGCGGACAATGACCCAAAATCAAAGGCCCCCATGAACAACAAAAATCGATATACGCTTGTCCGTCTACATCGCGAATATGACTACCCGACCCTTCTTCAAAAAATACAGGCGGACCTTGTACACTCCGGAAAGCACGCACGGGACTGTGTACGCCGCCGGGAAAATATTGTTTGGCTTCTTCAAACATGCGCGCACTCGTCGCACGCGTAAACGTAGCAGGTGTCGGATAATTCATCTTTGTCATGC
>CAIVGO010000424.1 GCA_903905445.1 uncultured Bacteroidota bacterium | reverse complement strand
GTATTAGATAGATAAAATTGAATTTTTTCATTTAATTACATACACAAAACGCATCCGACAAACTCGTGGTTTGGATGAGCACAGGCCCTGGTGGCACATTTCCGGGGATACAAATGGAAAAAGAACCAGTTAAACTGTTAAATGACTGAGTAGATAGGATCAAGGTATTGCCACTTACAATCACCGCTACAGTTAAGGAAAAGGGCGGGGTTCCGGTAAAAACGGCAGTGAGGGTGGGGCAGGCACCAACACAAATGTTTTCATTGCCGATATTTAAAGTAACGGTAGGCTTTGGCGCGACGTTTACAACAACCTCATCGGTATCCGAACCGCACCCTGGTGTGGTTACGGTTACTGTATAAGTAGTTGTAATGGATGGAGTTACACTTGTAATTGCCGTTGTTGCGCCATTGCTCCAGGCATACGTACCGCCACCGCTGGCAGTAAGGTTTGCAGTTGCTCCACTACAAATACTGACATCCTGTCCGGCATTGGCCACAGGGGGTACACCATTCAGGTTAAAGGTAATGGACCAGGAAAGCAAAGTGCCGATATCAAGTGCCACGTAATCGTTAATATAAAGTGTCCAGTTTCCATCGGCATTGGTTCCATTGTAGGTATTGGCAAACGTAAAGGTACCCAGCGGTGGCGCATTGCTGTACGGATTATTCAGGTTGGTTACCCTTCCTTCCGGGCGAAAATTGCCTGTAAACGGAGGTGTACTAGTTGTAATAAAATCACCCGCATTATCAGAAAACACCGTATTCGTGTAATTGTCCCCGCCGCCACCATTGCCTGTAGACAGTTCGAGCACCTGCCCTCCCGGACCAATCAATAAAATGCCAATATCGCCCACAAAAGTATGTTGCAAGTCGATGGTTACATTTTCAATGGTGACGCAATTGCCGATGATCCCTACGCCGGTCACATTGCTAAGGGATTGGGTTACGCCAATGGTTTGGCCAGGCGCACCAGGGGGTATTGGAAGATTCCCTTGTCCAGTAAACGTCACAATTTGGCTCTTCAAGCCTCCTGAAAGATAGACCATTAAGGCCAATAACACACATTTTTTCATCTTAAGTTGTTTTACCGCAATACAGTCACATCGCCTTTAATAATTTCAGAAGAACCATCGCTGTACAACACTTCTGTCCAATATATGTACACCCCCGGCATGACCGCCTGTCCTCGGAACTGACCATCCCAACCTTGATTTGGATCGTTGGGCAAGAAATTTTCTAACAACACGAGTTGCGTACCCCAGCGGTCGTAAATCTGCAAACTTTTGACTTGTACAAGCCGATCATCCCCAAAAACGGTAAATGCATTGTTGTCATCGCTGTTCAAATCGATCACATTGGGTATATACACCTGTTTGGTCTTATTTACCCGGATCAAAAATAAGCCTTGGGCTGCACATTGGCCAAAACCTTGTACATCCAATTGAAGCAGGGTGGTAGAAACAGGGGTCAGCACAGGATCCAGGCAATCATCGCACGACAATTGTCCGGGGCCGGAAAGTGACCAATTGATATCCAGCGGGGCAATGGTAATGCCCGCACCCGCATTGATTTTTATCGTATCACCCAAATTAAGGTCAAACGTATCACTAACAAATTCATTGACGATTTGTGTGGGTAAAAGCACCACGTTTTCCGTGGTTTTACAACCATTGGCGTCGCTGATTTCCACATCGAAATTGCCCGCATTCAGGCTATTGAAATTCAAGGGATCAACACCGTTGGTGACGCCAATATCCTGTACCAAGCGTACGGTGTAAGGGCCAAAGCCACCCGCCACCTGTGTCACCTCGATGATACCGGCATTTTGACAAGTGGGGTTGGTTGCATCAATCACTGCTTGAACACCAGCCGGTTCATCCAACTGCACCGAGGCGGTACCGCTGCAACCTGCTGCATCCGTAAACGTGACCGAGTAAGTGCCTGCCACCAGGTTTTGGGCGATGCTGTTGCTTGATCCGTTGCTCCATTGATAACTAAACGGCGCGGTTCCGCTCAACGGCGTGATACTCGCTTCGCCATTCGCGCCATCTTTGCAGGCTATGTTGTAACCGTTAAAATCACTGATGGCCAAGGCATTTCCACTTATCCCGGCCCCTAAAGTAGTTTCCGTAATAATCAGGCTGTCACAACCATTTGATTTATTGACAATTTGAATATCGACTCCAACAGCCGCTGGATCACAAGCCGTTTTTTGTATAAACACAGTATCTGACACGGCAATATTGACAGTAGCTGAAGCCAAACCCGTGCAACCACTCGCGTCTGTCACGGTAACGCTAAAAGTACCTGCCTGACTTACGGTAATCACCGAAGAAGCCTCACCTGTATTCCAGGCATATACCGTATATCCCAGATCGGCAAGCACAAACATTTGGCTGGCGCAATCTACCGGCGCTACGCTGATCGCTGGCGTAAACGGCGGTTTTTGGGACACAACAATCGTGTTTGCAGCCGTACAACCAAGCGCATCCTGCACCACCAAAGAGTATAAACCCGGTGCAGAGACGGTAACTTCAGGGGTTGTACCACCATTCGACCAATTATAACTGGTAAAAATGCCTGAGGAACTTAAGTTGGTGGTTTGTCCAGCACAAAGGGTGGTATTTCCATCAATCGTTACTTGTGGATTGGTTGGTATGGTTACCTGGGTCGTTACCGTTCCGGTGCAACCTGCTGCATCTGAAACCGTTACGGTGTAGTTTCCGTTTTGATTTACCTTGATATCGG
>CAIVGO010000423.1 GCA_903905445.1 uncultured Bacteroidota bacterium | reverse complement strand
CCGTTACAACGTTGCGATGGTAAACGGCGCTTTGTTGAGCTCAACCGAGCCTGACCGCCGCGCGTTTTCGTTCGACATCTTCCCATCTTCCCTGTTGGATAACCTGGTGATCGTAAAAACCGCTTCTCCTGATTTGCCCGGTGAATTTGCCGGTGGCGTAATCATGATGAACACCAAAGACATCCCGGAAGACAATTACCTGAACGTTCAGGTAAACGGTGGTTACAACACGGTAACAACGTTCAAAGACTACAAAACATCTCAATCAGGCAACCGCGATTGGTTGGGCATTGATGATGGTAGCCGTGCTTTGCCAGATAATTTCCCTGCAACAAGTGCTGACTACACCAATTCTTCGATCGAGGAACGGACCCGTCTTGCTCAATCTATCCCCAACACTTGGTCTACAAAAGACGTAACAGCACGTCCAAACCTCGGTGCACAAATCACCGCTGGTTATGTAAAACCGTTGGGTGCAAAATCTAAAATTGGCGCTACCCTTGGTTTAACGTACAGCAGTGCGCTGAAATATCAGGAAACAGAACGCCGCGATTATGACAATAACGGTTTGTTGTACCTGTATAAAGACAAACAGTACAACACCGGCATTTTGTGGGGTGCCTTGGCCAACATTGGTTATGTAATCAATGAGCGCAACAAGGTGACTTTCCAAAGCACATACACCCAGAACTCAGACAACAACGTATATACTCGTACCGGCGTAGATACCCTCGACAACTTCGGCGTTCGTAGCCAGGCGGTAGAATTTATCACAACGGGTTTGCTTTCTACCCGCCTTTCTGGCGAGCATGTATTTGGTGACCGCGCCATGAAAGTGGAATGGGGCTTTGGTTTGAACAAAACAGACCGCAGCGTTCCAGACGTACGCCGTATTCTTTATCGTCAAAACCGCGACTTTGGTGAAGATGCACCGTTTGCTATCTTTATCCCACAAGGTGGTGGTGACGCATACCGTACAGGTCGTGTTTATTTGGATTTGGAAGAAAAAATCCAGAACGGAAACATTGCGTTTTCTTTCCCATTCTCTTTGTTTAAACAAAAACAAACGTTTAAAGTGGGTGGATTGTACCAAGGCAAACAACGTGAGTTTGCTGGCCGCCTGTTGGGTGTAGTAAGTAATGGCAATACCAGCGCATTCCGTTTGTTGCCGACAGATTCGATTTTTGCCACCGAAAATTTCAAAACCAGCAATGGTTTCCGGTATGATGACATCACAGCACCATCCGATAAGTACTCTGCTGAATCGGATTTGACGGCTGCTTTCGCGATGTTCCAGAACAACTTTGGTAAATTTAAACTTACCTGGGGTGTACGTGCAGAAAATTTCAGTCAACGTGTATTCAACACTCTTGACCGTCAGGACAAACCAGTAAGTATTGAACGCGATACCCTCGTATTGTTGCCATCGTTCAACTTGACCTACGAATTGAACGAGAAGATCAACCTGCGTTTGTGCGGTTCACAAACCACTTCGCGTCCTGAGTTCCGTGAATTATCGCCGTTCTCTTTCTTTGAGTTCGTGACACAAACCCAGGTTTATGGTAATCCGAGCCTGAATATTGCCAACATCTACAATGCAGATGTGCGTTTTGAATACTACCCTGGCGAAAACCAGCTGCTTTCGGTAAGTGGTTTTTACAAAAAATTTGAAAATCCAATTGAGCAGGTAATGGCGCAATTGGGTGCAACAACCCGTGAGCGTACATTCAAAAACGTTAAATCGGCTGTGAACTACGGTTTGGAGATTGAAGCACGTAAAAACTTCGGTTTTATCAATGACAACTTCAAAAACCTCGTTGCATTTGCCAACCTGGCTTTGATTCAGTCTTCTGTAGATTTGGAAGGCACCAGCTCGCCGAACAAAGACCGTCCATTGCAGGGTCAATCACCATATGTATTGAACGTTGGTTTGCAAGCAAGTTTCCCGGACCTCGGTTTGAACTCAACCTTGGTGTTCAACCGTGTGGGCGATCGCGTATTTGAGGTAGGTGTAACGGGTTACAACGATATCTATGAGCGCCACCGGAACTTGCTTGATTTCCAGATTGCCAAGCGTATTGGCAAATTGGCAGAAATCAAATTGAACTGGCAAGATATCCTGCGTCCAGATTACATTTACTATCAGGATGCGAACAATGACGGTAAGTATCAAGCGCCAACCGGCGACTTTAAACTAGGAAACGGCGAAGACAACTTGATTCAACGCGTAAAGGTAGGTAGCACCATCAGCCTTTCCTTCAGCATGCGCTTTTAAAACAATTATGGCCTAATAAAAACGAATTGTTTTGCCAAAAACTTAACATTAGAATTCGTTTTACCATAAAAATACAAATTAAAAAAAGCCGGAAGCAAATCGCTTTCGGCTTTTTTTTCAATATATTATACATACGCGATTAATATATTTAACAATAACTTTACATTGGAGTAACCCAAAATTAACACCTTTCCATCGTCCCGCGATGCACCACAGGCGTAGTTTTGCAGTGTTTTTAAATAACGAAAATTAAACAACACAATTATGAAAAAAAGCCTGCTTTTGCTAACGTTGCTCTTCTTTGCAATGGTAGCCTCAATCACGGCACAAGTAGTGAACGTCTCTGGTGACATTACCACCAATACCACCTGGACGAAGAACAACACCTACTTGTTGAACGGTTTTGTGTACGTTAAAAACGGCGCAAACCTGACCATTGAACCTGGTACAGTAATCAAAGGTGACAAAGCAAGCCGCGCTTCTTTGATCATCACCCGCGGCAGTAAAATCACTGCCGACGGTACATTTAACGAACCGATCGTATTTACAAGTAATGAAGCCATTCCTGCTGCAGGTGACTGGGGCGGTTTGATCATTTTGGGTCGCGCTAGCACCAATGGTTCTTTCAACGGAACAACTGGTTTGCAGGCTATCGAAGGTGACATCAACAATGCAAATGGTGATGGTTTATTTGGTAACGGTGACCTTGCTGGTCCTGCTACACAGTACGACAACGACAACAGCGGTATCCTCCGTTATGTACGAATTGAATACCCTGGTGTGGTAATTACACCTGGTAACGAGATCAATGGTTTGACTTTGGGCGGCGTTGGTCGCGGTACAACCATGGACTATGTACAAGTGAGCTTTTCTAACGACGACTCTTTTGAATGGTTTGGCGGTAACGTAAATGCAAAACACCTGATCGCTTACCGCGGTTTGGATGATGATTTTGATACAGACAACGGTTTCTCTGGTACCATCCAGTTTGCTTTCTCTCAACGCGACCCAGCGGTTTCTGACGCTGCGGGCGCTTCGAACAGTTTCGAATCTGACAACGATGCGAATGCAACTACAGCTACACCTAAAACAGCGGCAAACTTTGTAAACGTTACTGTAGTAGGTCCTTCAACAGTAGACGCTGCACAATTCTTCAGCCGTGGCGCTTTGTTGCGTCGTAATACAGAACAAGCATTGTTCAACTGCCTGATCGTAGGTGCTTGGCCAAATGCTGGTTTGCGTATTGATGGCACCAACACGGGCGCAAACGCTACTGCTGGTACTTTGGAGGTTAAAAACTTGGTAATTGCAGGTGCTGCAACTCCAGTAAACACCAATGCTGCCGGTTTCGACGTAAATGCATGGTTTGCAACTGCAGGCTGGGGCAACCAGTCTTTCCCTGCTTCTGGCGATGCTAAATTGACCGATCCTTTCAATTTGAACGCACCAAACCTGGTTCCACAAGCTGGATCTCCAGTTTTGACTGCTGGTTCATTCACATCTTCTGCTCGTATCCAATCAAACCCTTATGTTATTAAAGTAGCATATGCTGGTGCATTTGGCGACAACGACTGGACTTGCGGTTGGGCACGTTTCGCTGGTGGTTCTACCACTTGCGGCGCTACCGTAGTTTCTGGTAACATCACAACCAATACAACTTGGACAAAAGACAAAACTTACGTTCTGAACGGTTTTGTATATGTGAAAAACTGCGCTACCCTGACCATCGAGCCAGGTACCGTAATTAAAGGTGACAAAGCAACACGTGGTACTTTGATCGTTACACGTTGCGCGAAAATCGTAGCAGACGGTACGTTCAATGAGCCAATCGTATTCACTTCTGCTGCTGCAACACCTGCTGCAGGTGACTGGGGTGGTTTGGTGATCCTGGGTCGCGCTACAACCAATGGTTCTTTCAACGGAACAGCTGGTTTGCAAGCAATTGAAGGTGACTTGAACAACGCATCTGGCGATGGCCTGTTTGGTAACGGTGACCTTGCTGGTCCTGCTACCCAGTACGACAACGACAACAGCGGTATCTTGCGCTATGTGCGTATCGAATATCCTGGTATCGTAATCACACCAGGTAACGAAATCAACGGTTTGACTTTGGGCGGTGTTGGTCGTGGTACTACCATGGACTACGTTCAAGTAAGCTACTCGAACGATGACTCTTACGAGTGGTTCGGTGGTAACGTAAACGCGAAACACTTGATCGCTTACCGCGGTTTGGATGACGATTTCGATACAGACAATGGTTTCTCTGGTAACATCCAGTTTGCTTTCTCTGTACGTGACCCACAGGTTTCTGACGCTGCTGGTGCTTCAAACAGTTTTGAATCAGACAACGACGCAAACGCTACAGAAGCAGCGCCTAAAACATCTGCTACGTTCTCGAACGTAACCGTTGTAGGTCCTTCTACAGTAGACGCTACACAGTTCTTCAGCCGCGGTGCTTTGTTGCGCCGCAATACCAACCAAGCGTTGTTCAACACCTTGATCGTAGGTGCATGGCCAAATGCTGGTTTGCGTATCGACGGTACCAACACCGGTGCAAACGCAACGGCTGGTACTTTGGAAGCGAAAAACATCATCATCGCGGGTCCTGCAACTGCAGTAAATACCAACGCTGCTGGTTTCGACGTAAATGCATGGTTCGGTACTGCAGGTTGGGGCAACCAATCATTCCCTGCTTCTGCGGATGCTAAATTGACCGATCCGTTCAATTTGAGCACACCAAACTTGCTTCCTTTGGCAGGTTCTCCTGTATTGAATGCATCGAACTTCGCTGCTACCCGTGTAAACAATGCCAACTTCATCAAAGTACCGTATGTAGGTGCTTTCGGTGACAACGACTGGACTTGCGGCTGGGCACGTTTCGCAGGTGGTGCAACAACTTGCGCTGCTACCGTAGTTTCTGGTAACATCACCACCAATACTACCTGGACAAAAGACAAAGAATACGTTCTGAACGGCTTTGTATATGTGAAAAACTGCGCTACTTTGACCATTGAGCCAGGTACGGTAATTAAAGGTGACAAAGCAACACGTGGTACGTTGATCGTTACACGTTGCGCGAAAATCGTAGCAGACGGTACACGCAACCAACCAATCGTATTCACTTCTGCTGCTGCATCACCTGCTGCAGGTGACTGGGGTGGTTTGGTGATCTTGGGTCGTGCTACAACCAACGGCTCTTTCAACGGTGTAACTGGTTTGCAAGCAATTGAAGGTGACTTGAACAACGCGGCTGGCGACGGTCTGTTCGGTAACGGCGACCTTGCTGGTCCTGCTACACAATACGACAACGACAACAGCGGTATTCTCCGTTATGTACGCATCGAGTATCCTGGTATTGTAATCACACCAGGTAACGAAATCAACGGTTTGACCTTGGGTGGCGTTGGTCGCGGTACTACATTGGACTATGTGCAAGTAAGTTTCTCAAATGATGACTCTTACGAATGGTTCGGTGGTAACGTAAACGCGAAACACTTGATCGCTTACCGCGGTTTGGATGATGATTTCGATACAGACAATGGTTTCTCTGGTAATGTCCAGTTTGCCTTCTCTTTGCGCGACCCACAAGTTTCTGACGCAGCGGGTGCTTCGAACAGTTTCGAATCAGACAACGATGCAAATGCTACAGAAGCAGCGCCTAAAACGGCAGCTACTTTCTCGAACGTAACCGTTGTAGGTCCTGCTACCGTAGATGCAACCCAGTTCTACAGCCGCGGTGCTTTGTTGCGCCGTAACACAAACCAAGCGTTGTTCAACACCTTGATCGTAGGTGCATGGCCAAATGCTGGTTTGCGTATCGACGGTACCAACACAGGTGCAAACGCAACTGCTGGTACCTTGGAAGCGAAAAACATCATCATCGCGGGTTCTACTACACCTGTAAACACCAACGCTGCTGGTTTCGACGTAAATGCATGGTTCGGTACTGCAGGTTGGGGCAACCAATCATTCCCTACTTCTGCAGCTGCTAATTTGACCGATCCGTTCAATTTGAACACACCAAACCTGGTGCCACAAGCTGGTTCACCAGTATGGACTGCTGCGAGCTTCGCTGCGACACGTGTCAACAATCCATCTTTCATTAAAGTACCATATGTAGGTGCATTTGGTGATGTTGACTGGACTTGCGGTTGGGCACGTTTCTCTGGTGGTGTTGGACCATGCGCTCCTGAAGTAGTTTCAGGTGACATCACAACCAATACTACTTGGACAAATGCGAAAGAATACACATTGAACGGTTTCGTATATGTGAAAAACTGCGCTACTTTGACCATCGAGCCAGGTACGGTAATTAAAGGTGACAAAGCAACACGCGGTACTTTGATCGTTTCTCGTTGCTCTAAAATCATTGCAGACGGTACAGCAGATGCACCAATCGTATTCACTTCTAGCTCGGCTACACCTACTGCAGGTGACTGGGGTGGTTTGATTATCTTGGGTCGTGCAAGCACGAACGGTTCTTTCAACGGAACAGTTGGTTTGCAAGCAGTAGAAGGTGACATTAACAACGCAAATGGCGACGGTCTGTTTGGTAATGGTGACCTTGCTGGTCCTGCTACACAGTACGACAACGACAACAGTGGTATCTTGCGCTATGTACGCATCGAGTATCCTGGTATCGTAATCACGCCAGGTAACGAAATCAACGGTTTGACGTTGGGTGGTGTTGGTCGTGGAACTACCATGGACTACGTTCAAGTGAGCTACTCAAACGATGACTCATACGAATGGTTCGGTGGTAATGTAAACGCGAAACACTTGATCGCTTACCGCGGTTTGGATGACGATTTCGATACAGACAACGGTTTCTCTGGTAACCTTCAGTTCCTGTTGGCCGTACGCGACCCACAAGTTTCTGACGCTGCTGGCGCTTCGAACGGTTTTGAATCAGACAATGATGCAAATGCGACGAATGCATTGCCAAAAACGGCTGCAACCATTACAAATGCAACCATGATTGCACCTGCAACCGTAGATGCTGCTCAGTTCTTCAGCCGTGGTGCTTTGTTGCGCCGTAACACAGAACAATCTTTGTTCAACACCCTCTTCGTTGGTGCATGGCCAAACGCTGGTATCCGTATCGATGGTAACAACACCGGTGCAAACGCTACTGCAAACCTCCTGGAGGTTAAAAATGTTTCAATCGCAGGCGCTGGAACCGCAGTAAATACCAATGCGGCTGGCTTTGTTGTGAACGATTGGTTCAATACAAGCGGCTGGGGTAATACATACAATGCTGCCTCTGGAAGTGCTGAATTGACAAATCCATTTAATGTGGACTTGCCAAACGCAATGCCAAACTTATTGTCTCCTGTATTGACAAATGGCTCTTTTGTTTCTTCTCCACGTTTGAACAACGCATTCTTTACAACGGTTAACTACATCGGTGCCTTCGGTCGTGTAAACGGCAGCATCAATGACTGGACTTGTAAATGGGCTGACTTCAAAGGCGGCGCAGCAGATTGCGTAACCAGCACAGATGATTTCAACAAAGTGGTAAATACCTTGAAACTGTTCCCAACAGTAACAGGTGATTACACCAACCTGGAAATTGATCTGAAAGAAAACGTGAACTTGAATGTTACGATCTACAGCATGAACGGTACCAACTTCGGTACTTTGCTCGACGAAAACGTAGCAGCAGGCAACCAAGTAATTGGCTTGAACGTAAGCAACTTGACTGCTGGTTTCTACTTTGTACAAATCCAGGCGGGCAACGCGATCAAAACTGAAAAGTTGATCATCGTACGCTAATACTTGTCTGACAAGTAGGCCTGAATAATAAAAGGGCAAGGAATGTCGAAGTTAATCTTCGATGTTTCTTGCCCTTCTTTATTTTGTTAGGGTAATGATATCGCTGTATTTTAGAAAAAAAGCCTGTTAAGCGTCCCGATTTTGTTTCACCATGCCGACCAACTCATTGGTCAGGCGCCGCATGTGAAACTCCAGCATTTCCCGTAATTGATCATTTTGAATGGCACTGCCATGCGCCAACTCCGGGTAAAGGGCTACAACTGCTTGATTCATATCATCAATCAGGCGATTGGCTACTTCATCCCAACTTGGGTCCTGATTCTGGCCGGCAGCGCTCAAAGCCTCCCAAGCGGTATCCTGCGCGCGTTTACGCCGGGCATTCAACCAATCCAGTCGCTCCGTTTCGATGGCCTCCAGATTGGCCTGACGCGCAAGGTAATGCTGTAAACTAGAAGGCCAGTTGATTTTGGCAGCATCCAAACGCGCCAGAATGACATCTTGGTCATCGCTGTCCTTGGCGCTTTGTTGGGTTTTATCGTGAAAAACCTGCTCATGGGCTTGTAAGTCGTCCATGAAATCACCAAAATCAACAAACATGTTGGTCATGGCTTCCAAATCTGCAAAACGATCGCCCGTTAAGTCAAACCATATGGTCACAAAACCATCTTCATCTACATCAAAGCGTATATTTTCTACTTTAAAAGGCAAGGCTGTCTGCATCTTTCTCTACTTTCAGGGTGAAAAATGGCAAGATAACCTTTATCTTTTAACTACTGGGCAGCCTTATTGCATTTTGAAATCCAGTTGCTTAATTTCATCTTCATTCAAAATCAAACTATCGCGGTACTGTGTTTTGTAGCCCGTATAAGAAAGTGTAAGCAAATACGGCCCGCCCGCCCGCAAATTGCGCAATTCATAAGCGCCATTGTTTTCGGTAAGGGTACCACGAAAGGTATTGGTGGGAAGATGTTTTACCACAACGGTTACACCCATCATGGGCTGGTTGCGCTCGTCCATAATCAAACCATGCAAGGTAGCAGTAGCCTGACGGGAATGTGCACATAAAATACAAAAGAGAAATACAAGAGAAGATAACCGAAGAAGATTCGACATAGCGTAGTTGTATTCGGAATATGACAAATAATTTGGCGGCGCAAAGCAAAACATTCAAAATGAATTTACAGCCATTGCTGAAAAAAACATTTTATATTTTAAAACCTGCGACTTTCATAATATTCTAAAAATCATACCAAAAAATTTGGTAGGATAAAAAAAATGCAATAAATGTCGCAGACCTAACAAAATGTTTATATTTGCCCGCATTTTTGTTTAATTTTTAACACTCGAACCGATTATGGCCCGCAATGCTACTGCTGATTCAGGAAGCCTTATTTTCAAATCCGGGCTTTTCGCCATCCTCGCCGGGTTTGCTTTTTTGATTTTCAACCAATTTTCCGGCAATCCCGACAACAGCAAAACACCACGTCCCAAACACCTGGAATTACCAGACACCACGACTGTTGCCGCTGAAACCAATAAAAACACCCAAAATGCACCAACGGTACCCGCCGAAATACTCCCGGAAACGGATGGTGAACTCGTACAACATACCTATTTCAGCCTCTCCTACAGCGAAAATGACGAACAGGCATCCTGGGTCGCATACCACCTCACCCGTGCGCGCCTGAATGAAAATTGGGCCGAACGTCCAAATACATTTCGTCCCGACCCTGCCGTACATACAGAAAGTGCAACCCCGCGCGATTATAGTTCAAGCGGTTACGACAAAGGCCATCTTTGCCCCGCCGCAGATATGGCATTTAATGAAAATGCCATCGATGAAACGTTTTTGATGAGTAATATTAGTCCACAAGTACCTGGCTTTAACAAAGGGATCTGGCGCGAACTGGAAGAACTTACCCGCGACTGGGCCCGCCGTTTTGGACAATTGTATGTAGTTACCGGCCCAATGTTACGTCAGGAGGCCCTCGGACAAATTGGATTCAGCAAAGTTACGATTCCATCCTATTATTTTAAAGTATTATATGCGCCCGATCAGCAACGTGCCATCGCATTTATGCTCCCCAATACCGTAAGTGAACGCCCAGTGATGGATTATGCATACACCATTGACGCCGTAGAAAAAAGCAGCGGCATTGACTTTTTTCCGCAAATTTTAAAAGGACTAAACGAAGAACTGGAAGGATCTCTCGATAAAAATGCCTGGCCCATCAACCGCCAACGGTATGAAAAACGCCTTAAATCGTGGAACTTGCAAAAACAATAGATTTTATCCTATTGCCAGGCACTCCCACAAGTTTTAAAGTTTAATGACATCTATTATTACGATAATTGCCAATCCATGACGATTACTTACCGCTTTAAATCCTACATTTGCCGCTGATGAAAAAAGTCTTCTGTTTCCTTTTATTGTGCAGTATCCTTGGTCAGGCCTCCATGCGGACCTTGCTGGTATTGCATTATCAATGGAACAAAGCCGTTTATCTGCAAAATTGTGAAAATCGCGACAAACCGGATTTAAAATGCGATGGCAAATGTGCGCTCCGCAAAAAAATGACGGTAGATACAGCGCAAAATCAAACGAAAGGAAGTCCGCAACTGCCCGATCAATTTCGTCAAATAAAAGATTTGCAACTCTTCATAGAATGTAACGAGGCTTTTCAACTGCATGCAAGTTTGGAAGAATCCCTCGCTACCCTACCTCCTTACCTCGTTTGGGAAAGTAACGCCCCCAAACGCACCATTTTCAGGCCACCAATAAGCATCTGCTAATTGCCTAAAATGCGGTGGGCAAGCCCTTCGCAGGTGCATCTTTTTTTGCTTTCTTAAAATTTCTTTATGCGAACACTGATCCTTGCAGTGGCGCTGCTCCTCTGCGTGTCGGATGTGCGTGCCTGCGATGTATGCGGTTGTTCCATTGGTGGCAATTATTATGGTATTTTACCACAATTCCATCGACATTTTGTAGGGTTACGCTGGTCGGAACAAACTTCCTTTTCAGCACATAGCCAAAGCAAATTGAAAAACGGCGGATATGATACAGAAGAGCGTTTCCAAACACTCGATCTGCTGACCCGTTTTTACCCTGTAAAAAGGGTACAAATGCTTGTTTTGGCACCACTCCACGATTTTCGTCAATGGGAAAGTGATACCTATACGCACACACATGGCATCGGCGATGTTTCAATTATGGCAAATTATGTTCTCTATGATACGGGGGACAGTATGCGCTACAAATGGAAACAAACCTTTACCCTGGGGGGCGGGATCAAACTGCCAAGTGGACAATTCCGTTTACACAACTCAAACGGTGAACTTTATCACCCGAATCTTCAACCAGGTACGGGTAGCACCGACTTTATGGTGTCGGCCAATTACACCATACGACGTGGCCGCTGGGGTTTAAGCGCCAATTCGACCGCACGGTACAACACTGCCAATCGAAACCAATTTCGGTACGGCCACCGACTGAACGGCGGCTTTAACCTGTTTTATTGGAAAAATATTCGACGGGTGATTCTCCTTCCCAACATCGGCGTATTTGTAGATGCTTCCCAAAGTAGCAAAGACAAAACCGAAAGTGTGGAAGGCAGTGGCGGCACCATTGGATTGGCAACTTTTGGCCTGGATGCTTATTTCGGACGTGTTTCGGCTGGCTTAACCTACCAAAAACCCATGTACCAAAACCTGGGAGAAGGCAGGGTGGACAGTAAACCACGGCTAATGGCTACCATTAACTACATTTTTTAACCAACACAACAACGCACAACATGAAAAATATTAAAATTTCATTCCTCGTATTGCTTGCATTTGTCTTTGTTTTCAATGCTTGTAAAGACGACGAAAAAACGGAAACCGTTACTGGATTCGGTAGTGTAGAAATTGAATTCGACAACCAAGCAGGTGATAAATCGCTGGTACTCGGAAATACCTACAAAACTGCGTTTGGTGACACCGTAAAATTTACCACCTTCAATTATTACATCAGCAACATCGTATTTGGAAAAGCCGATGGCACAACCTATACCGTTCCTAAAAACGAATCGTATTTTCTGTGCAAACAAGATGATGAAACCACCCGCGCCATCACCATCGACAATGTACCTGCTGGCGATTACACAACCCTGAGCTTTGTTGTGGGAGTAGACAGCGCGAAAAGCGTAAGTGCTATAGGCGAACGCACCGGCGTACTCGACCCAGCAACCGGCGCAAGTGGCATGTACTGGAGCTGGAATTCTGGTTACATTTTTGTAAAAGTGGAAGGCACCTCCCCTGCTGCTCCACTCGATGCAGGTTCTGGTGAACGTATTTTCCAATACCACACCGGTTTGTTCGGCGGTTACAACAGCACCACCCTCAATAATTTGAAAACCATAAAACTGACAGCGCCGGATGAAGCCGCAGAAGTACGCGAAAATCATGAAGCACCCCATTTCCACTTGTATGTAGACGTGTTGCAAATGTTTACCAGCCCTACCAATATTAGCATCGCCGAAAATCCATATTCGCATTCAGGCGCATACTCTAAAACGGTGGCCGATAACTATGCCGATATGTTTATTATCGACCACGTGCACAACCACTAAGCATTCTATGCGTTAAAAAAGGGCGTGGTGCATTGTTTCCGCTATTTGAACAAATGCACCCGCCTTTTTTTATGATGCTATTTAACCATTCATTCGGCTATGAAACATGCTTATTGGTTCCTACTTGCCTTGCTGCCAGCCTGTCGCCCCGCCGCGCCCGAATTCATCTCCATTCCGAGTGAAATTTGCCTCACCACCACCCACCATGGGCAACTGATTCCTGATGCAACGTTGTACATCAAGTACAATGCGGATACCTTCCCCGGCTATAACAACCCATCTGCTTATTTCGACGCATCTTTCCGAACTGGAAAAAATGCGAAAGGCTGCATCCAATCCATTCCGGAAGGCCGCCATTGGATTATTGGCTTTGGGTATGACAGCTTGCATTATCCCCATGAGGTGTTTGGCAGCCTGCCGGTGACCATTTCCCTGGATGGCCGCGCAAAAATCGATACCCTGTTTTATGTGTCGGAAAAACATTAGTTTTATGAAAAAACTACTTCTATTTTCTTGGTTTCTAACCTTGCTCCTCTTGCAAGCGTGTAACAAAGATGAAAATACCAAAACATCTTTCCAGGGGATTGTGCTTCCTGCCAACTATCCCGCGCCGGTGTACGACTTGAGCCAAAATCCGGTTACAGAAGCCGGATTTACCCTGGGGAAAAGACTGTTTTACGAACGCCTGCTTTCTCGTGACACCACCATTTCTTGCGGAGATTGCCATATTTCTTACGCCGCTTTTTCTCATCCCGACCATGCCACCAGCCACGGCATCGACAATTTATTTGGCAAAAGAAATGCCCCTGCAATCCAAAATATGCTTTGGAGTCCGACCTTTTTCTGGGATGGAGGGGTACCTAATTTGGACTTAGTCCCCTTGAATGCCATTCAAAATCCGGTAGAAATGGATGAAACACCGGCCCATGTGCTTGAAAAATTGCGCAATCATCCGGCATACCCTGGCCTGTTTAAAGCCGCGTACGGAACAGATGAAATCAATACCGCCCGCTTTTTGCAAGCGCTCTCGCAGTTTATGGGCATGCTCGTAAGTGCCAACAGCCCTTACAACCAATATGTGCGCAAAGAACCAGGTGCCGTTTTATCGGTAGAAGGCCTCGCAGGCCTGGAAGTATTTACCGCTAAATGCGCCACTTGCCACAGCGGGGCCTTGCTGACCGACTACCAATTTCACAACAATGGCATTCTCGACGATTTCAGTCAAGACCAGGGCCGATTTGAAATAAGCACCTTTCAGGAAGATATCGGGAAATTCAAAACACCCTCCCTGCATAATGTGGCAGTTACAGACCCCTATATGCACAATGGCAAGTTTAAAACCCTCCGGTCTGTATTGGATCATTATAGCAGTGGCGTCAAAGACTCCCCCACCCTCGATCCTAGATTACGCCAGGCGGATGGCACCCTTGGTATCCCATTGAGTGCCGAAGAGAAAAATTACCTGATCGCTTTTCTGAATAGCCTCACTGACGAGGACTTTTTAAGGGATGTGCGTTTTGCAGAATAAACGCTAAATCCAATTGCGCTTTTCAAAAAAGAACAATTCCTCCTGCTTTTATCACAGATTTGAAGAACTTTGCGCGTTCCACTATAATTACCCACGGGTAATGCCTTGTGGAACGCTCTTTTTTTTAGCCTTGATCATTTCACAAAACGTATGAAAGTGCTGCTATCCAACCGTTTTTATGTATTTTTAAGCACCTTAATGTGCGGCATGTTTTGTTTCGGCTGCCAGGAAACCATTGAATCGCCCAAACCACGTGCCTACCCAAAAGTAGTTTACCCGGAAAAAGCTTATGTGCCGTTTGGGGAAAATTATTGCAATTTCACTTTTGAGATGCCCAAATACGCGGTCATTGAACACGATACCAGCTTTTTTGATGAAAAACCTATAAGCGATTGCTGGTTCAACCTCCTCGTACCGGGGCTGAATGCCAAAATTTACTGCTCCTACAACCCAATTAATAGCCGCGCCGATTTTGACGAACTGGTAAAGGATGCTTTTGAAATGACCAACAAGCACAACGTAAAAGCCAGCTTCATCGACGAACAAGTAGTGCGACGCAGTGCCGACCATGTCCACGGCATCATTTTCAATGTAGAAGGTCCGGCGGCTTCGTCTTATCAGTTTTTTCTGACCGATTCTACCCGTAACTTTTTGCGTGGAGCGCTTTATTTTAACACCCAGGCCCGACCCGATTCGTTGGCACCTGTGGTCGCTTTTATGAAAAAAGACCTTAATCATATCATTGAAACCTTAAAATGGGGCAAATAGCCCTGCAAAACCTGGCGCTATGAACAAACTGGTATTGCTTTTTGTGCTTTTTGCAGCACCCTTGCGTGCACAATTGAGTTTGGAGCAAATTATGGCCGACCCTAATATTTCTGTCGGAGCGCTGCCTGCTAATTTCTATTGGTCTGAAGACAGTAAAACCGTTTATTTTTACTGGAATCCGACCCTTAAAACAGCAGATTCGCTCTATGCTGTAGATATTCGAACTAAAAAGCCCTACCCCGTTTCATACACGGTGCGCCAGCAATTACCCGCCCCTTATGGTGCCTATGATGCCAAATTTGACAAAAAAGTATATGCTCAAAATGGCGATTTAATGCTCTATAATTGCCGAACAAGGATGGTGCAGGCACTCACCAATACGGTAGATGAGGAACAAAACCCCAATTTCAATGCAGTAGGCGATAAAGTAATTTTCAAAAAAGGCGATAATTTGTTTAGCCTGCAACTGTCAAATGGCGCCCTCACGCAACTCACTAACCTGCAATTTGGAAGTGTAAAACCTCCCGCAAGCCTGAATGAACAAGAAAAATGGCTCAAAAAAGACCAATTAGCGCTATTTGAGGTGCTAGATCAACGAAGCCAGCGGAAAAGTGAAGGGGAGCGTAACGAAAAAAATCAAAGATCAAAGCGGCCCAAATTATTTTACCTGGATGAAAAGAGGGTCCAGGACCTGCAAATTAGCCCCAGTGAACAGTTTATTACCTGGACACTGGTACAAAGCGCAAAAGATAAAGGTACCGTAGTTCCAAGTTTTGTAACAGAATCCGGGTTTACGACCGATTTACCTACCCGATCTAAAGTTGGTGGGCCACAAGCGCGCCACGAGTTTTACCTGTATGACCGCGCACGCGACAGTATTTACACCTTTGATATTAAACAAATTGAAGGTATTTATGATCTGCCCGATTATGTAAAAGACTACCGATCTGCGCAGGATACAACAGAACTAAAAAAAGGTCCCCTGCGCAAAGTGCAGTTTAGTGCGCCCATTTGGTCGGCCGATAGCAAATTTGCCGTCCTGGTAGTCTACAGTATAGACAATAAGGACCGCTGGATTTTGCAATTAGACCCAACAAACGGAACGGTAAAAACCCTCGATCGGCAACGCGATGAAGCCTGGATTGATGGTCCTATTGATGCAATCGGCTTTTTAAGTGATCAAAAAACGCTTTATTATCAGTCGGAAGCCGATGGGTACGCGCATTTGTACACCATTAACCTATCGAATGGCGTCAAAACTCAATTGACAAAAGGAAAATTTGAAGTGCAAACGGTGCAACTTTCCCGGGATAAGCAGTGGTTTTACCTGCGTACCAATGAAGTTCATCCCGGCGAGCAGCATTTTTATAAAATGTCGGTAAAAGGTGGTGAACGCATACGCCTGACCACCCAAACAGGCGCAAACCAGGCACAACTTGCCCCCGATGGCAACCACTTTGCCTTTTTATATTCCTCTGCAACCCAACCCTGGGAATTGTTTGTTCAGGAAAATCGCCCGGATGCAAAAGCCGAACAAATTACCTTTTCCCAAAGTGCACAATTTAAAGCCTATCCTTGGCGAACACCCAAAATCGTAACGTTTACCGCACGCGACGGCGCCCAGGTTTATGCCCGTTTGTACGAATCCGAAGGTAAAAAAGGGGGAAAACCTGCTGTTATTTTTGTGCATGGCGCCGGTTATCTCCAAAATGCCCATCGCTGGTGGAGTCGCTATTTCCGCGAAAATATGTTTCACAATTTCCTAGTAGAACAAGGATATACCGTACTGGATATTGATTACAGAGGCTCTGCAGGGTACGGACGCGATTGGCGCACCGGCATATACCGGCACATGGGCGGCAAAGACCTGGATGATCAGGTAGATGGCGCTAAATGGCTGGTGGCCGAACAAGGCGTTGACGCTAAACGCATTGGTATATACGGTGGTTCTTATGGCGGTTTTATCACCCTGATGGGATTGTTTACCACCCCGGATGTATTTGCTGCCGGTGCGGCCCTGCGTCCGGTAACCGATTGGGCGGCTTACAACCATGGGTACACCTCCAATATTCTGAAT
>CAIVGO010000422.1 GCA_903905445.1 uncultured Bacteroidota bacterium | reverse complement strand
GGGCGTACGGTTACTTCGGTGCTGAGCGCTGCTGCCGCACAACCATTGGTGGTGCCGCTGACCGTGTAGATCGCCGTTGCATCGGGAGTTACCTCAATGCTTGGACTTGTGGCGCCGTTGCTCCAAAGGAAGTTTTCTGCACCAGTAGCGGTTAAGGTTGCTGTTTCGCCCGCGCAAATATTTGCACTATTTACCGAAACAACTGGAATTGGGCGTACCGTTACTTCGGTGCTAAGCGCTGCTGCCGCACAACCATTGGTGGTGCCACTGACCGTGTAGACGGCTGTTGCATCGGGAGTTACCTCAATGCTTGAACTGGTGGCGCCGTTGCTCCAAAGGAAGTTTTCTGCGCCGGTGGCGGTTAAAGTTGCGGTTTCGCCCAGGCAAACGCTTGCACTATTTACCGAAACCGTTGGAACGGGTGTAACGGTCACTTTCGCTGTTACCGGTGCTGCATCATATCCGGCTGTGTTTCCAATCACGGTGTAAGTAGTGGTGGTATCTGGACTAACCACAATACTGTTACCTGTTGTTCCATTGCTCCATTGGTAATACATCGCCCCGCTTGCAGTAAGCGTTACCGTTTCGCCTGGACAAATACCGGCATCATTTACTGAAACTACCGGGGTAGGAGTTTCTACTGGACAACCACCAGGGAAATACAAGTCGATGATGTTTTGCATAGACTGTTGGGCAAGGGCGCCATGGCTGGCATTGTATTGCGGCAACCAAATATTGTACCATCCAGACCCATAATCGGGGTCGCCGCCAGCAGGCACACTGCCGCCAAAAAAGGCATTGGCATGGGCTGCAAATTGGGCATTATTGAGCGGAATGATGGATTTATAATGGTACAAGCGCTCGCAAATGCGCTTGGAAGGCCCCAAATTAGCGGCATCTATGTAAGTTTTTAGTTTTGCTGCGTTTTTTGGTTGCACACCCCAGAAGTGAATCAAAGGCCGCATATCAATCCCGGTTGCTTTTGAAAACCGATAGATTCGGCTATCCACCTCGCTCAATCCGTCATCAGGTGCCTGTGCGATGTAATCCAATTGTTCTTTTTTATAAAACGAATCGAGTACACCCCAGCCAAACAGCGCTGCCATTTCCGCATATTTTGCATATCCGCGTTGCTGATAGCGCACCTCATCCTTGGTCGTATTAGAAATATCCATCGGGTTGCCTGCGCGGAAATTGGGGGTAACCATCCAATTGAGCGCCGCCTGATCGCGGGTAATTTGGGGTTGGTTGCCAAAGGATTTTCCCAAGGCTGTATCAATATTTACCCCGTATTTTCGGTTGTAAATGGCCGCTGCGAGCAAGTTTACGGCTGCTTCTCCTTCGCCCGGGAAACCGCTGAACAATTGCGCGTGCCCCATTTCATGAAATTCAGTTTCCCAAAAATCGACCCCCGGTTGTAAAAACCAATGGTTTTTATTGCCATTTTCGACGTCCAACGGGTTGTACGTGTTGTTGATTTGCGGATTACCGATGCCATAGCCGCCAAACATAATGTCCACATCAATTTGGAGGTACAAAATCGTGTTGTTCCGAACGGCGGGATATCCCAATAGTTTGGACACAACATCCATTCGGTCATCCCAGTCTTGCATCAACGTAACCGGATCTTCATAATTGTAAATCCAACTGGTGGGTACCTGCATCATATATTTATCGGATTCAAAATCAGCCCAGGGTGCAGGGTTTTTGCGTTGTACGGTCAGCCAGTTTTGCAAGCTGGTTTGGTCGAAACTTTTGGCCGAAAAGAAGGGCGCTGGCACAACATTCGTCAGTTGAATTTCTGCAATGCCTTCATTCGCCTGATAAGGTGTGATAATGTAAATACCGCCTCCGAATGGATTGGCAATTTCGGTGAGCGTATCGGTAATCGGAAAAGTGTTGGTTACGCGGAAAAAACGTCGCACGGGATTATTGCCTGTACGTTCAAACGAATGCGCACCGACGAGGATTTTAAAACCTTTGTTGACCAAATTAGCAGGCACACGCACGGTTCCTATGCTGCCAGGCGCGAGGTAATAGCCCGTTGGTCGACGTGCGGGGGTTGACGAAAAAGCCGTTCTTTTGCCGTATTCTGTTGGCATAGAGGCATTTATCTTGGCGGTATAGGTGGCTTGTGGATCGGCAGGGGCGGGGCAAAT
>CAIVGO010000421.1 GCA_903905445.1 uncultured Bacteroidota bacterium | reverse complement strand
ACGTCGGAAGCGTTTCGAACGCTTCCGACGTGGGAGGGGGACGCTTCCGACGTGGGTCACTTAACACAAACCAACATCCCATAAAACCAGGCACCTTCGCCCAGGGCTTCATACTGCCGGATGGAGGCCCGGACGTTATTCAACCGAATATCATTCACAATACGAAAGGCTTTGAACACTTTGCCCCAGGGCAGCCATTGGGTACACAATTCATGCAAATTGCGCAAGGAAACCCGCACATGCCGCGTAACATCTTGCATGTCAGCCGATTGAAAGCCCACCGATTGGGCATGCGCCAGGTGTTCTGCGCGGGTATCAATATCCCGAATGGCCCAAGGATGCAGCCATTGTTGTAACAAGGTTTCGCCGCGTTCGGATACGGGCCGGTCTGAACGAATGTATTCGGCAATGACCAAGCGGCCGCCGGGCTTGAGCAGGCGATAGGCTTCCCGATAAAAATCAATTTTATGTTCGGCGTGGCACAGGCTTTCACAGGCCCACACAACGTCAAAATGGGCATCCGGAAAAGGGGTGTGGCAATAATCGGCCACCACAAATTGCACGCCGGAAGCCTGGCGTTCGTCTAATACGCGTTGACAATCAGCGATTTGTTCGGGTACAATGCTGATGCCCGTTGCCTGAGCCTGCCGGTGTTCGGCCAGCCAAAAACAGGCACTCCCCATGCCGCAACCGGCATCCAGCACGTGTTCGCCTGCCTGTACGCCCGCCAAATCGGCCATTGCCCGGTTCATGTTGTTGAGCGCGGCGTGGTGCTTGTCAGCATGTTCGTCGTAATACCCGAAATGGACGGCTAAATTATGCCGATTGTTCCAGATCGTGCGGTAATCGAAACGGGTATGGCGGTAATAAGTTCGGATATCGAGCATGGCGCGGCTTTGGTTTACGCTTCGAGCAAAAATTTGCGCACCATGTTGAGGGCATACGTGCCGGTCAACTGGATGTTTTTCAAGCGATCGCGGCCAAATACCTGTTTCTGTATTTCCACCCGCTTGCGATCGGCCACAGCCATCCACACCGTACCCACGGGCTTATCCGGGGTGCCACCGTCAGGTCCGGCAATGCCCGAAATGGAAAGGGCCACATCGACATCCAGGGCATCGAGTGCGCCGATGGCCATGGCGCGTACTGCCTGTTCGCTCACGGCGCCAAACTGGTCCAATATGTCGGTATGTATCCCCAATAATTTGTGTTTCATTTCATACGAATACGTCACAACCGAGCCTGGATAATACTGCGATGAGCCTGGCACGGAGGTGATTAAATGGGCTACATACCCGCCGGTACAACTTTCAGCGGTGCCAAATTTTTTACCCTGTTTTACCAAAATATCGCCGATCACCGATTGCAGACTCTCTTCTTCTACCCCATACACCAAATCGGGGATCAAGGCCCATAATTCGGCCTTTTTGGCATCCAGCAAGGCGCCGAGTGCTGTCTCTGCCTGGTCGGTCATGGCCCCTGCCCAGGTACCCGTGAGGCGCAGGCGCACCTGGCCAAGCGCGGGCAGGTACGCGAGTTTGATGTTTTCCGGCAATTGATCCTCAAAGGCTTCAATGCGCCGGGCAATGTTGCTTTCACCTTCGCAGGCGGTCAATAAGGTGCGGTGCAGAATCGGTCGGGCTTCAAAACGGGTTTTCAGGCGCGGAATCACTTCATTGCGCATCAAATATTCCATTTCAAAGGGCACCCCGGGCAAGGAAATGTACACTTTGCCTGCTTGCTCAAACCACATACCCGGCGCGGTGCCCACTTTATTGGGCAATATGGTGGCCAAATCGGGCAAGGTCGCCTGATCGCGCATGGCGGGCGGCACCACCCGGCCTATTTTGGTAAAATACCCTTCAATGCGTTCGTAGGTTTCGGGATGAAACGACATGCCCGAACCAAACAAAGTGGCCAATGTTTTTTTGGTGATATCATCTTTCGTCGGACCCAAGCCGCCGGTCATAATGACCGCATCTGCTTGTGCGACAGCGTGTTGCAGGCCGTCTACAATGGCCTGGCGGGTATCGCCCACGCTGCTTTTGCCCGTTACACGCATGCCGTGCAGGTTTAACTGTTGGCTCATCCAGGCCGAATTCGTGTCGACAATTTGTCCGATCAGGATTTCATCGCCAATGGTAAGGAGGTGTATGTTCATTGTAAGGTGCGAAACATTTTGTTTAATTTAAAAACAAAATGTGTTAATTATTTAAAACAATTCTCTTATTTTTGCCCAAAATTAAAGACAGCAGTGTACGACGAATTTGGCTTCGACGAATCGCTTGAACAACGCGCCGAGGATCTTCCCACCGGGCCCCATGTTCCTATGCGCGCGCAGTTTCCTGCGGCGGGTGAGGATTATCTGGGTGGCCAGAGTGACGGTTGGGAATACCGAACGGTTTTTGCGGGGGCAAAGTTGGCGTACACGTACGAGATGGTCAAACAGTTTTTGCAGGAAGAAGGTTATGGCGATGTGCCCATTCCGGCTACCTGGGAAGATTTAAAGTTGTTTCGGCGGCCCAAGCACCCGCAGTTACAAATGTTTGCAGACCGCGGTTATATCCACAATCCCATCAAAATTTTATTTCTATCGGGGGCCGCTTACCGCAATACCCTTGTGTTGTGCGTATACAATGAGGCCCTTCCCGATCATTTATTGCGTTTTCATGGTGTATTGCGCACATCCAAAACCCCAGCGGTCAATATCCCGCCCGACGACGCGCCTTTACCTGAATAGCCCGTTCGATGGGATGTTCGGATACCAGCACCAAATAGCCGCCCCCGCCCGCGCCACTGAGTTTCCAGCCCAGCGCCTGTGTTTTATACTGCTCGATCATTTGAAAAATTTCATCGTCGGCCATATTGGGAAACATTTCAATTTGCGCCTCAAACGATTGCCGGAAATGCTGCCCGAACGCCCCAAGATCCTGTTTTAAAATAGCCTGCCAACAACCCTCGGCCGCTTCTGCCAGTTTTTGCGCACCTGTTGCCGTAATGCGGGTGTCTGCCAGCACTTGATACCCTTT
>CAIVGO010000420.1 GCA_903905445.1 uncultured Bacteroidota bacterium | reverse complement strand
ATAAACCTGCCAGGGTATACCAGCACGCAACCTAATATTGGGTATGATAAAAAGGCACAAGGTCCGGTACTTTGGTTTGTAAGTGACCGGCCGGGCGGAAAAGGCAAAACAGATTTGTGGTATGTCCCCTTGGATACCGTATTTTTTTGCCCTTGTGCCTTGCCTGTGCCCGGCAAGCCCATTTCAAAGTTAACCAAATTTGAAAACCCCATCAATGCGGCGGCCATCAATACCCCGGCGCAGGAGGGTACGCCTTTTTACTATGCTCCGACCCAAACCCTGTATTTCGCATCGGATGGTTGGGCAGGCATGGGCGGATACGATTTGTTTGCTGCTGCAAAAAAGGGCGATTCTTTGTCCGTACCACAAAATTTAGGTCCTGGCTTCAACACCAGTTACAACGATTTGTACCTGTTTATGGAGCCTAGTGGCCGCAAAGGATATTTTAGCAGCAACCGCCCCGGTTCGTATTACCTGGATGAACGCAATAAGTTCTGCTGCAACGATTTGTATTCCTTTACCCTGCTCGATACCAATAAAACTACCGTTAAAAAAAATCTGCCAAGCGACACCCTTTCCAACCGGAAGCAACCACTTGGCATTGGCGTAAAGCCCAATCCAGTTGAAATACCTTCCATCGTTCCACCACCAACGCTGAAAACATTTGTAGGTTTGCCTTTGTACTTCGACAATGACGAGCCTGATAAAAGAACCAACCGCACTTTCACGAAGCGCACGTATGAGGAAACCGTTTTACCTTATCTGGAACGCCAAATGGAGTACCGGGAAAAATTTACTGCCGGAATTTCTGAAAACGGCATAGAAGTTGCGGAAAACCTGATAGATGATTTTTTCGAACAGGAAGTGCGTCGGGGTTATGAGCGATTTTTGCAAATGAGCGAAATTTTATTGGAGCGCCTGGAGCAGGGAAGTACCATCGAAGTATTCATTAAAGGCTTTACCAGTCCGAGGGCGCGCAATGACTACAACCTGAATTTGGGAAAACGCAGGATAAGCAGTGTTAAAAACCAGTTTTTGGTCATGCAGGAGGGCAAATTAATGCCTTATTTGCAATCGGGAAAATTAAAAATCACTGAAACGAGCTTTGGAGAAACCCTGGTTCGGTCTGGAATCAGTGATAATTTGCAGGATGAACGCAACTCAATTTACCATCCAGCAGCTGCTCGAGAGCGTCGTGTGGAAATAATTGAGATCGAAGAAAAAGAATAGACGAAAAAAATTTTGACGATACGGGGAGCATTGATTTAAATTTGCCGCAAACGAATAAAGGCACAGCATACGGAAAACCAATTTTTGCCCTGTTGTGCAAATTATCAAAACCAAATTTCATCCATACATTGGCTAAGAAACGCGTTGTTAAAGATTATGATGCCCTGCCGGAAGATACAGTTCGGCTCATCAAAATAAAATATCCAAATGGATATGTTGACCATTTGGTGTCGTACACCGATAAGGAGGGTAAAAAAGTATCCGCTTTGCCATTTGAAGCAGACGATACCTATTATTTGATTCGCATGACCATCCTCGATGCCAAACGCATTGTGAAAGAAGATGAGGACTTTGATGATGACGGCGTATTGCGCGGAGATTTTGCCGAAGTAGAGGTAGGCGATGAATTTGACGGGGAGGGCGAAGATGATGAGGAAGTGACCGATGGCACCTCCGATGAAGACGATCATATCATCGTGACCCGTCGCCGTGGCGAGGAGGAAGATATTGCCGACGATACGGAATATTAATTTCGCATTCATTTCTTATTTACCCGCTGCCTAAAGCGGCTGTTTCGTCCTTTTGTGAAAAGGGAGGAAGCAGCCGCTTTTTTTCATGGATCCAGGGGGTACGATATTTTTTTACAATGGTAGTGTGCATCCCCAATTTTTTACATCTTTGCTGCACGGATCAGGAATAAAATTTCACTCAATTCCTGCTTACACACCTTTTGTTCTAAATTTTTAAATGAATACCCTATGAGTATGTCTACCGCCGGCCAATCTGGTGCTTCCTGGCAAAAACCGCCCTTGAGTTTCTGGCAAATCTGGAATATGAGTTTTGGCTTTTTGGGTATTCAGTTTGGCTGGGCCTTGCAAATGGCCAATATGAGTGCCATCTATGAGTATTTAGGGGCCAAACCCGATGAAATTCCAATGCTGTGGTTGGCTGCCCCCCTGACGGGTTTATTGGTTCAGCCGATTATTGGTTACATGAGCGACCGCACTTGGAGTAGCCGTTTTGGACGACGGAAGCCTTATTTTCTGGTGGGGGCGATTTTAGCATCCTGTGCTTTGTTTGTGATGCCCTCTTCATCGACCTTGTGGATGGCAGCGGGCTTGCTTTGGATTATGGACGCCAGCATTAATATCAGCATGGAACCATTTCGCGCCTTTGTGGCCGATATGTTGCCAGAACAACAACATACGCGCGGTTTTACCATGCAGAGTATGTTTATTGGATTGGGTGCGGTAATTGCATCGGCGTTGCCTTTTGTACTCACCAATTTTTTCCATTTGGGCGGTAGCGACGATTGCAGTACCAGCAGCGTCATTCCGATGTCGGTCAAGTTGTCGTTTTATTTTGGGGCCTTTGCCTTTATTAGTGCGGTGGTTTATACGGTATTGACCACCAAGGAATATCCGCCGATGGATATTACCGAGTTTCAAAAAGCGAAGGAAGAGAAAAAGGGCTTTGGTGCAGGTGTTGCTGAAATTTTCCATGCGATCACCAACATGCCGAAAACCATGCGCCAACTGGCCTTGGTGCAGTTTTTGACCTGGCCGGGTTTGTTTTTGATGTGGTTTTATTTTGGGGTATCCATTACACGCACGGTTTTTCACTATGATGATAGTTTGTCGAAGTATGAGCCTTATTACAAGCAGCTGCAGTGTGCTCAAAAAGCAGGCGAGACCATTGGCTTTGCAGACATTTCGAATAAAGTCAATGCGTTAGGCGGAACCGTTCCTGGGGCTGAATTACAGAGCACCTTCCAAACAACCGAGCGCTTTACAGAAATAGTTGGTACCAACATGAAGCGGCGCGTGGATGGCAATGAATGGGGCGGCATTTGTTTTGCCTTTTATTCTTTGATCACGTTTTTGGT
>CAIVGO010000419.1 GCA_903905445.1 uncultured Bacteroidota bacterium | reverse complement strand
CATCAACCAACCGAGGTGTCACCTCAGGCATCAACCAACCGAGGTGTCACCTCAGGCATCAACCAACCGAGGTGTCACCTCAGGCATCAACCAACCGAGGTGTCACCTCAGGCATCAACCAACCGAGGTGTCACCTCAGGCATCAACCAACCGAGGTGTCACCTCAAAAAAAGTGTCCGCTTCGAAAACGACGAAGCGGACACTTAATATTATAAGGTGTTACTCGAAATTTTTACAAACCAAAGATAGAACGGCCCAAATAAGTGGCTGCATCGCCCAGTTCTTCCTCAATGCGCAACAACTGATTGTATTTTGCAATCCGGTCGGAGCGTGAAGCAGAGCCTGTTTTAATTTGGCCGGTATTCAAGGCAACGGCCAGGTCGGCGATCGTGGTATCTTCTGTTTCGCCAGAGCGGTGGCTGATCACCGAAGTATAAGCGTGGCGTGTGGCCAGGTTTACGGCTTCGATGGTTTCGGTCAAAGAACCAATTTGATTAACTTTGATGAGGATCGAGTTGGCGATTTTTTGATCAATACCGCGTTGCAAGCGTTCGGTGTTGGTTACAAACAAATCGTCACCAACCAACTGAATGCGGTGGCCAAGTGTTTCTGTTTGCAATTTCCAACCTTCCCAATCATCTTCGGCCAGGCCGTCTTCGATGGAGTAAATTGGGTAACGGTTGCACCAATCTTTCCAGAAACCGACCATATCTTGACGAGACAAGCGATCACCGGTTGATTTCTTGAACACGTATTCCTGCTTTTCTGCATCGTAGAACTCCGAAGCAGCAGCATCCATGGCAATTACCATATCTTCCAGCGGGCGGAAACCAGCGGCCTCAATCGCAATCATCACCATTTGGATTGCCTCTTCATTGTTTTTAATGCCTGGCGCAAATCCGCCTTCATCTCCAACATTGGTTGCGTAACCTTTGCTTTTCAATACTTTTTTCAGGTGGTGAAATACCTCTACGCCCATACGCAAACCTTCGCCAAATGTTTCGGCGCCGATTGGCATGATCATAAATTCCTGAAAATCAATACCATTATCAGCATGTGATCCTCCATTGAGGATATTCATCATGGGTACAGGCAACACGTGTGCGTTAACACCACCTAGGTAGCGGTACAATGGTTGGCCCAGTTCCTCTGCGGCAGCACGTGCAACCGCCAAACTAACACCCAAAATTGCATTTGCACCAATTTTGCTTTTGTTGCGGGTACCATCGCGTTCAATCATCAGACGGTCTATACGAATCTGATCGGTCACTTCCTGACCAATCAACTCCGGACGCAACATCGTCTCTACATTTTTTACTGCATTGAGAACGCCTTTTCCAAGATAACGTTTGGAATCTTCGTCGCGAAGTTCAACGGCTTCATGGACACCAGTACTTGCGCCACTTGGAACGGCAGCACGGCCAACAAAACCGGTTTCGGTCCACACTTCTACTTCAACGGTAGGGTTACCACGGCTGTCGAGAATCTCTCTGGCTAATATTTCTCGGATTGCGCTCATATTACAAAACGTGAAAGGGTGAATTGTGATGGTTAACAAATATTCTGTTGCCTCAAAAAAAGCCACAACAGAATCAACGCAAAAGTAGCCAATTTCCCCAAAGTGTACACTTTACGCTAAGGCCTAACACAATCTTAATGTTAAATACTTTATTTTTCTTTTACAATGTGATTTTATTTCCTTTATATTTGTAGCGAAAATTCGCTATTCTATAAAACACCAACCATTCGTATTACCATGGAAGATACCATTGCAAAAACAACCGTGCTCAAAGGCGGCGCTTTTTTGATCCACGACAGCAAACCGGAGGATATTTTCATCCCCGAAGAACTCAGTGAAGAACAATTGATGGTCAAGCAAATGACGGTCGATTTTATCAAATATGAAATTGATCCAGTCCGTGCACGCATTGAAAAACTCGAACCGGGTTTGGCACCCTCCCTTTTGAAAAAAATGGGCGACCTTGGTTTGCTCGGCGCGCACATGCCCGCACAATACGGAGGCACTGAAATGGACACCAATACCAACTCGGTAATTTCGGAAGTGCTCGGACCGTCGGGCTCCTTCATTGTTTCGTTTGCTGCCCACACCGGTATTGGCATGTTGCCGATTCTTTACTTTGGCAATGACGCACAAAAAGAAAAATACCTGCCTGGCTTGATCAGCGGCGATCTCAAAGCGGCCTATTGTTTGACTGAACCAGGTAGCGGTTCCGATGCATTGGCAGCCAAAACACGCGCCGATTTGAACGAAGCGGGCACCCATTATGTCCTGAACGGCCAAAAAATGTGGATTTCCAATGCGGGATTTGCAGACATCTTTATCGTTTTTGCGAAAATTGATGGCGAAAAATTCACCGGGTTTATTGTAGAAAAGGGTACGAACGGGCTTACTTTAGGTGCTGAGGAGGACAAATTAGGCATCAAAGGTTCTTCTACACGCCAAGTTTTCTTCGAAAACATGCAGGTGCCAGTTGAAAATGTGCTTGGTGCCATTGGCAAAGGACACCTGATTGCTTTTAACGCACTGAACATTGGCCGTTACAAATTGGGTATTATGTGCATCGGTGGTTGTAAAGAAACCATCAACATGGCCGCACGTTATGCGAATGAGCGTTTTCAGTTCGGTCAGTCGATCGGCACTTTTGGCGCCATTCAGCACAAACTGGCAGAAATGGCTATTCGCAATTTCGCGGCCGAGAGTGCAGCCTATCGCACTTCTCAATTGATGCAAGATAAAAAAGCGGCATCTGAGGCTGAAGGGGATGCTTACGGACAAGCAATGCTCGAAGCGGCTGAAGAATACGCGATTGAATGCTCTATCCTGAAAATTTTGGGATCAGAAGTGACCGATTTTTGTGTGGATGAGAATGTACAAATCCACGGCGGCATTGGTTTTAGTGAAGAATATCCTGCAGCACGCGCTTACCGCGACAGCCGGATCAACCGGATTTATGAGGGAACCAATGAAATTAACCGCATGCTGATGGTCGATCAATTGTTCAAACGCGCCTTGAAAGGTCAGCTGGATATTGTTACACCAGCCTGGGCGGTTCAAAAAGAACTTTCTTCCATGCCTTCTTTTGAAAAAGTGGAAGGTTTGTACGCCGAAGAGCACAAAGCCATTGCCGATTTCAAAAAAATCGTTCTGATGACGGCAGGCGCTGCGGCCAAGATGCAGATGGATGGCAAACTTGTTTTGAAGGATGAGCAGGAAATACTGATGAATTGCGCGGACATGCTCATCGAACTGTTTGCCAGCGAATCCATGCTGTTACGCGTTGAAAAACTCGTCCATATGGAAAAAGAACAACCGCAAGAAATTTATGATGCGATGTTGCAAGTGTATTTCCATGATGTTACGGCAAAAATGACCAAATATGCAACAGATGCACTTGCTTCCTTTGCGGAAGGAGACCTGTTGAAAACGTTCCTGATGGGTTTGAAACGTTTTACCAAATACCCGGCTGTAAATGTGAAGGAAAAACGTCGCCTCGTTGCAAGCGCTATCTTGAAAGCCAATGGCTGGTGCTTCTAATAAGGACGCTTAAAAAAAGAATAGGTTGGTTGCTCCTGAAATGGGAAAGCAACCAACCTTTTTTATTTACGAGGATGATCGGTTAGACCTGCCAGGATATACTAATCTGGCATTTTAGAATGAATGGCCATCAAAAACTCCTGCTTGGTCGCTTCGTTGAGAAACTTCCCGGAATATTCGGCCGTGATTGTGCTTGCACCGTGGTGTTCTACCCCGCGGGCCTGCACACACATGTGTTTAGCATCAATGTACACCGCCACATCATCGGTTTGCAAGGCGCGTTTGAGTTCTTCTGCAATTTGCATGGTCAGGCGTTCTTGTACCTGCGGGCGACGCGCAAAAAAGTCTGCAATACGGTTGAGTTTGGAAAGCCCAATGACTTTGTTATTGGGAATATAGGCGATGTGTACTACGCCAAAAATGGGTTGAAAATGGTGTTCACAGGTACTTTGAAGCGGGATATTACGCTCAATCACCAATCGACGGTATTTGTATTTATTATCGAAAGTGGTCACAGCGGGTTTGTTTTGTGTATTCAAACCTTTAAAAATTTCCTGAACATACATTTTAGCAACCCGTTTTGGGGTTCCTTTCAGACTATCATCATCCAGATCAAGTCCTAATATATTCATTATTTGAGCAAAATGATCGGTAATCTGCTCAATTTTTTCAGCATCAGTCAAGTCAAATGCATTGGGATGCATCGGAGTGTCCGCAGCATTAGAAATATGCAAATCGCCAAAATCGTCAGAGTCAGCATGCGCCATAAAGTGGCCATTGAGCAAAAGGTCAGCCATGTAAAATGGATTTAGACATAAAAAGGTAAAGAAGGAAATTGGGTAATTCAATTTGGGCCAATGCTTGCCCTGTTTTCATTCATTATTGAAAGTAACGGAGTTTTAACAAATTATCCGCTTTACTGTTTAATGAATTCGAAAAAATATATAAATAAGTTAAACAAAACAAGCAATAACTTAGTAAACCACCGCAATAAGTTTTACGCAATTTCAGATACCTGATCAAGGCAATGTACAAAAACCTATTGCGGCGGCGCACAATCTTATATTTATCCCACAATTTCTTCTTCTGGTACGGGTTGAATTTGGGCTTCTTCTTCCGGTGTATCAATGATATCTATTTCAAGCCGGAGGTTATCAATAATAAACTCCTGTCGTTCCGGGGTATTCTTGCCCATGTAGTAATCCAAAACGTGGTCAAGGTTCGTGTCTTCAGGCAGAATCACCGGGTCTAAGCGAATACCGTCGCCGATAAAATCAGCGAATTCGTTTGGACTGATTTCTCCCAATCCTTTAAATCGGGTGATTTCAGCTTTACCGCGCAATTTTTTGATGGCCGCTTTTTTCTCCTGATCAGAATAACAATAATAGGTGTGCTGCTTGTCACGTACCCGGAATAAAGGTGTGTCCAGGATATACAAGTGCCCATTGCGCACCAAATCAGGAAAAAATTGCAAGAAAAACGTCAACAACAACAAGCGGATGTGCATGCCATCGACATCGGCATCGGTGGAGATCACCACCCGGTTGTAACGCAAATCATCCAGT
>CAIVGO010000418.1 GCA_903905445.1 uncultured Bacteroidota bacterium | reverse complement strand
GCGTCAAAATCTGATCCAAAGCAGCCTTTACCTGCTGCGTATTGAATTGATCCTGAATGAGTTCCTGAACCAAGGGCTGGTCCATAATTAAATTGACCAACGAAATGTATTTTACATCCACCAAACGCCGCGCAATCGCATACGAAACCGGACTGCCCGTATAACACACCACCTGGGGCGTGCCAATCAGCGCGGTTTCGAGGGTAGAGGTACCAGATTTGACCAAGGCAGCCTTGGCCGCGCGCAACATCGCGTACGTCTGATCAAATTGCAGACTTACATTCGGATACGCCGCCAACATCGGTGCGTAAAATTCGGCGTTCAAAGCGCTCGCACCCGCAATTACAAATTGATATTCCGGGTAAAAAGGCGTGATGGAGAGCATAACGGGCAAAATACGGGTCACTTCCTGCTTCCGGCTGCCCGGCAACAGCGCAATGGTATTCCCCGTTTTAGGTCCCAACAAATCGGTTTCGGCTTCCAGTTCAATGGCATCCAGCAACGGATGGCCCACAAAAGTGGCATTTACCCCATATTTTTTATAAAAATCAGGCTCAAAAGGCAAGATCACCAGCATTTTGTCTACGTCGCGCTTGATATCGTACACACGGGCGCGATGCCAGGCCCATATTTGAGGGGAGATGTAATAAATAACCCGAATGCCTTGCTTATGCGCCCACTTGGCAATGCGCAAATTAAAGCCCGGATAATCGATCAACACCAACGCATCGGGTTGATAATCAAGGATATCTTGTTTGCAAAACGCCAGGTTTCCTAAAATCGTGCGCAGGTTTTTCACCACTTCCACAAAACCCATAAAGGCCAAATCGCGGTAGTGCTTCACAATACTTGCCCCGGCAGCCTGCATTTTATCACCGCCCCAGGCCCGACATTCGGTCGACGGATCACGCGCTAAAAGTGCTTTCACCAAATTGGAGCCATGCAAATCGCCCGAGGCTTCTCCGGCTATGAGGTATAATTTCATCGATGTGGCCTATTTAATATGTGCTACAACGTCTAAGTTGCCTTTCATCACCTGGTCCATCACTACGTTTATTTCGGCATCCAACGGCAAAAACAAATCGACCCGTGAGCCAAATTTGATGAAACCCATGTCTTCCCCTTGTTGCACTGCGTCGCCTGCCTTTACATAATGCACGATGCGCCGCGCCACCGCACCCGCTATCTGACGCATCAGGATCTCGGTACCGGATTCGGTTTTATATACAATGGTGGTACGTTCATTTTCGGTGCTGCTTTTCGGATGCCAGGCCACCAGGTATTTACCCGGATGGTATTGGGCATATGCAACGGTGCCGCTCACCGGGTTGCGGTTCACATGCACATTCAGCGGCGACATAAAGATGGAAATCTGGAGACGTTTGTCCTTAAAGTATTCAGGTTCAAACACTTCTTCGATCACACAAACCACGCCATCGCAAGGGGCATACACTAAATGGTTGTCCAAAAAGGGAATCGTACGCACCGGATTGCGAAAAAACTGGACCACCAATCCGTACATGACCAGGCAAACCACCGCCAAAGGCCATTTAAGGATAGGCCAATAGTGGGTAATCAACCAATACAATCCGATCAACAACAGGGCTGCGATCAATAAAATGAGGTATCCTTCTTTGTGGATGCGAAAGGGCATGGCACGTTTCTTTTAAATGGTGTGGGGCAAAAATAGAAAGGGAAATGGCTACGGTGGCTTAATTTTGTGAAATGAATTGAACTTGGCCGTTTGTTGCCAACTTTTGGCGGCATTTTTTGTTTCAAGGCTC
>CAIVGO010000417.1 GCA_903905445.1 uncultured Bacteroidota bacterium | reverse complement strand
GTGGGTTTGTACACCCCTGTTGCGGCCCAAATCGTATCGCCGGGCTGTGCATAAATGAGGGCTAATTTCAGGCTAACCAAAGCATTTGGCCAGTTAGTTCCGTTGTTGCCTCCTGTAGCAGTTGGGTTTACATAAATGCGTTTTCCTTGCGCTTGCAAACACAAAGGAAGCAAGAGTACCAGTAGTAAAATGGGTGATTTTTTCATGGGTTGAGGTATCGGTTTTGAGTAAAATGAAGCAATACCCAAAAGTAATTTAAACAGCTCTTTTTGGTTTTTTAAAAAATGACTTTTGATAAAAAACAGCCATTTTTACCAAGATTAAAATGGATTGGAAGGATGGATGGATAAAAAACATTGATTTTAAAAGGATTATAATTCAACCATTTTCAAAACCACAATGCGTTGGCTTTAATTGGAAATCAATCTTGATGTTACTTATCTGCGCTGCGCAATCACCACTAAATCAATGGTTTCCTCCCCATTTCCATTTGGATATACCTTGCGTTGAATATCCAGGATGTTAAATCCGTTTTCTTCCAATGCGGGTATTAAATAAGCAGCCTCATGAAAATGGATAAACATCTCATCGCCCGTACTGGCGCGTTGGATCGCCGATTTATCATAATCATTTTCCATGGTGCTGAGGTAGCATACGCCGCCGGGCAGCAATAGGTGGGCAGCGTCCCGGATGAGTTGCAGCGCCTCCGTTTTATTTAAATAAGGCAAACAAAACCCGCACATGATGGCGTGGTATTTTTGTGGCAATTGTCCGATGGTTTTGGCATCCATGACCTCAAAATGGGCGCCAGGGTTGTTTATTTTGGCCAATTCCACCATATTCGGCGCTAAGTCTATGCCGTATATTTGCAAATCAGGGCGTATTTTTAGTAAATACTGGGTGATATTGCCAGGTCCGCAGGCAATTTCCAGCACGTGGGGGTTTTGTACATCAATGTTATTACAAAAGAAATCAAAGGTGTCGTGAAACAGACTTTGATCCATGTATTTGTTTTGATAGACATCTGCCAGTCTATTGAAAATGGCGACTGCGACTTGGGTTTTATCTTGCATTTTTCGAGCTTTAGGAAGATTGTTGGAGTAGTTACACCGTTGGATGCAATGATTACAACCATTCGCTGGGGCGTAAAAGTTCAACCTAAAATAACTTTACTCAAGTAATAAAGTAGTTGTACCTGCGCTGACCTTAAAGGCTTTTCCTGCTTTTTTGATGTAAATATCTAAACTGCTTAAGTTGGTAACCAATTTTTTATCTACGCCAAATTGCAGATTTTCATAGGCATGTATATAGTCAACCAGGTCAATTTGTTTGATGTAACAAATGGACGGGTTATGTGCCACAGTTTTAAAAAACTGCTCCATGGCATCCCATTTTTCCTTCGAATCGCCCATTTCCCAGCTGTGGCCCCATACATCAAGTAGCGCCAGGGTATCAGATTTCAAGAAGTTGCCCACTAATTGGGTAAATGCGGCAATTTCCTTTTTGTCTACTTCGGGTTGATTTGGAGCAAAATAGGCTTTTCCGAATTGATGAATGCTGGGGTGCCAGGCCAAAAAATTGTGTGGAATGGTAAAATTGTAGGTATCGTACACGGTACGCGCATACGCGATGCCAACTCCTTGAATCGCATCGAGCACGGAAGCATTGTAATTGCCAAAAGGGTAAGCCATGCCGCGCACGGTCGTACCGCTCAGCCGTTCCAATTCGCGTCGGTCTTCAATCACCTCATATAATAGGTCAATTTTGGATAAAGTAGTCAGATTGGGATGGTTGGCGGAATGAACCGATACTTCATGGCCTTTAAAAAGATCTTTAATTTCGGCCTTTGTGAGGTAATTCGGTAAATCGAGTTTGTTGGAATTGAGGTGAAAAGTGCCTTTAAGATCGTACTTATTCATCAATTCCACTAATTTTCGGTCTTGATATGGCCCGTCGTCATAACTCAAAATGAGGGCTTTCGATTTTCCTTCCGGGAACAGCATTTCGATCTTGATCTGGCTGTTTTTCAGGATGTCGCTGTAGGAATTAGGGGCGCCAGTTTGTGCGGTTAAAGTGGATAACGTACACCAAAAGAGTAAAAGAGTAATGAATTTCATGTTTAAACCTTTGTTTTCAATTTAGAATGCTTCATCTATTTTAACCACCACATTGCCAATCTTTTGACCCAAGGCAACATATTGATAGGCCGCGGCAATATCTTCCAGGGTGTAAGTGCGGTCAATAAGTGGTGTAAACTGCCCTTTTTCTATCAAATCCTTGATAAAAACCATGCTCGCCTTGATGTCGGTAGGGAGTGGGAAAATTACCTTTTTGCCTCCAAACAGGGGCGTAATCAAGGCTAAAAATGGATTTTGTGCGTTCGGACCTAATTCAGAGGAGATGTAAATGCCTTTCTCTTTCAACAAAGGTTTGCATTTTGAAAAGGTACTTTTCCCCACGGCATCAAAAACATAATCGTATTGGGCAGTTTCCTGGGTAAAGTCGGATGTTTTATAATCAATCACCCGATCAGCGCCCAGGGCCTGGATGCGCGCCACGTTTTCGGTACCACAAACAGCAGTTACAATTAGTTGATGATATTTTAAAAACTGTACCAGTGCCGAGCCAATGGCCCCGGAAGCGCCATTTACCAATACTTGCTGACCGGGTTGGAGTGTAACTTTGTTGATAAAATTGCGGGCATAATGAACGCCCTCCAAGCTTGCAGCGGCCTGTTCAAAGGATATGTTTTCCGGCATAAGGCCGATGTTGCCATTTTCCGAAAAACACATGAAAGTTGCCTGAGAGGCCAAGCCTTCATCGTTAAATCCCCACACCTTGTCGCCAATTTTAAATGCCTGTACTTTATCGCCCACGGCATCAATGATTCCGGCAAAATCGGTGCCGGGTGTAGGCATTTTCGGTTTGAAAAGCCCGGTGAAAAGCCGCATAATATAGGGTTTTCCGCTTAAAACCGCTAAATCGGTTCTGTTGACGGTCGTTGCATGCACCCGAATGCGTACATCATGGTCTTTTAAAACCGGCATGGGCACTAATTCGACTTTCAGGTCTTGCGGGGCGCAATATTGTCGGCGTGTGGCTGCTTTCATCATGGTTTTTAATGAATTTTTACGATTTTCCAGATGTTTTGGCCTTATTTTTTCAAAATAAAATACTGATAAGGCTGCAAACTGAGCGCCGTTCCCAAAGCAACACTCGAATTATCCAGCGCATTTTTCCAGTTTGTATTGGCAATACCACCGGATAACGTGTAGTTGGTTGTACTGTTTTTGGTATTTACCAGCACCAGCACTTCTTCCGATTGGAATACGCGTTTGAACGCGACCACATTGCCCGCATCGCTGAGTACCTGAATGGCGCCTAGTTTCAAGGCATTGCTCGATTGCCGAAAGGCCATGATTTGTTTGTAGGCGGCTAATGTTCCGGGATTCAAGTTCCAATTGATAGGACTTTTACTAAAAAACGGCGTTTTATCGGGCCTTCCTACCTCCTGACCGTTGTAAATCAACGGAACGCCACCGATGGTTGCCGACAATACAAACGCATTGATCGCTCCTGCCTGGCCGTTGTACAACACCACGGGCGAATCGTCCCAAGCCGATTGATCGTGGTTGGTGGAATACCGCAATTTGGCTACACCGCTGGGAACAGCCGCATAATCGTTGGTATTTACGGTAAATAAGCCTGAAGTAGCCAGGTTGTTTCTGTAAATATTTCTGAGTTGGTCGTAAAAACTCCAGCTGTAGTTCATCTCAAACCCGGCCGTAAACTGCGTGTTCATGCTGCCTTCCGCCAATAAAATATACTTCCGATTGGGGATGGTTTTGAGCGAGTCAATGGCTTGTTTCCAAAAGTCTGCGGGTACGCCATCGGCATAATCGCAGCGAAAACCGTCGATATTGGCCTTTAGAACCCAGTATTTCATGGCATTGATCATAAATTTCCGCATGAGGGCATTGCTAAAGTCCAAATCGGCCACATCGGCCCAGTTGGTACCGGCAGGAATGATGATGTTTCCATTGGCGTCTTTCGTGTACCAATCGGTGTGCGCCGTGATCCAGGGATTGTCCCAAGAAGTGTGGTTGGCTACCCAGTCGATGATAACCGCCATGTTGCGGTTGTGGGCTGCTGTTACCAGACTTTGTAAATCTTCCAGCGTGCCATATTCAGGGTTTACTTCCTTGTAATTTTTCGCCGAATAAGGCGAGCCTAATTGTCCGGCATTTTTTACTACGCCAATTGGATGAATGGGCATGAGCCATAACGTATTGATGCCCAGTGCTTTAATAGAGTCCAACCGCGCTTCAACGCCTTTAAATGTGCCCGCGACACTAAACGCCCGCATATTGACTTCGTACATGGCGATGTCTGTTGTGTTGGGTACGCCCGCGAAAGGCACCGCGTATGCTACTGGATCGGGATCGGGTGTATT
>CAIVGO010000416.1 GCA_903905445.1 uncultured Bacteroidota bacterium | reverse complement strand
TGATGCCACCACAACCCATTTAAATAGCCAGGACGCACTGGCCTTGCTGCTCGAACGTATAGAATTTGCCGATAAAATGGGGTTGGATGTATTCGGCATCGGCGAGCACCACCGCAAAGAATTTCTGGATTCAGCGCCAACTATGATCCTGGCGGCCGCTGCTGCGCGTACCCAACGGATTCGGCTCACCAGTGCAGTTACGGTGCTGAGTGCCGACGATCCGGTGCGGGTTTTTCAAAATTTTGCAACCCTCGATTTATTATCCAAAGGCCGGGCAGAAATCGTTGCAGGCCGGGGTTCTTTTGTGGAGGCTTACCCTTTGTTTGGCCTGAATTTGCACGATTATGATGCGCTCTTTTCTGAAAAGCTGAAGTTACTCTTAAAAATCCGCGACAACGAATCGGTAACTTGGAGTGGAAAATTCCGACCTGCACTACACGACCAGGCCATTTACCCCCGACCAGCCCAACAAAAACTGCCCATTTGGCTGGGCGTAGGTGGCACACCCGAATCGTTTATCCGCGCTGGCGTGATGGGACTTCCTTTGATGGTGGCCATCATCGGCGGCGAAACACACCGCTTCCGGCCTTTGGTGGATCTTTACCGGGAAGCAGGCGCAAGAGCCGGTCATGCGCCTGAAAGCCTGGTCGTAGGTATGCACGCATTTGGGTATGTGGCCGAAACCTCGCAACAGGCAAGGGATGAAATGTATGAAGGGTATAAAATCTCCATGTCGGGTGCCATTGCGCAAGAGCGCGGGTTTCCACCGGTTACCCGCCCCCGTTTTGATGCGCAGGCGGACGAATTGGGTGCATTTATGGTGGGTAGCCCGCAAGAGGTGGCCGAAAAAATTATCCGGCACAGCGAAGCATTGGGCGGATTAGCGCGGGTGTCGTTTCAAATGGACACCGCGAGTACGAAACATGATCAGTTGATGAAATCGATTGAATTGATTGGGAGCAAGGTGATTCCGTTGGTACGGTAGGGACCGGTCGCGACCGGTCCGTACGCGCGTGATGTAGGGACCGGTCCGTACGGCGCGCGATCAAAAATACACCCGGTACATCAAATTTGGGAAAAAGCCAAATTGCGTCATGTATCCGATCTTATCTGGCTTGGTTTCGTCATAAAACTCCGTGATTTTCCCTTTGTGATGGGTGATATTGTCCAAATTTAGGAACAGTTCGTGGGTAGTACGCGGTTTGTTCCATTTATAACTCATCGAAATCTGGATTTGGTACGGATCATCAAGACTTGTTTTAAACGCTTTTGAATAGTCCCAAACCTTGTTTTTGTCTAAATCAACAGCGAGGTTGCCCGCAGCATCACGCAGCAGTGGAATAATTTTTCGCCCCCCACCAAAAAACATTCTGGCATTCAAAGAAAACAATTGATTCTTTCGTTTGCCTAACCCTGGAAATTCTTTTCCAAAAAGAAAATTCACTAAATATTTGCCCGCAAAAGGCGTGTTTCGTTCTACCCCATCAAGCGGTGTGTACACAGATTCGTATCGTGAAGCATTTAACAGGAAATAATAATGGTGGCTGAAAAATTTTTCGAGCGTAACTTCAATTCCATAGTTTCGTCCTTTCCCCGCGTTTATTAAATCAACATATTGAAAATCCAACCCTTCTACAATTGTTGAAAAATAACTTGTGTCCAGGCGCTCAACCGGCAAGTCAAAAAGATTTTGATAATATATCTCCACCTTTGCGCGCATCTTTTTACCCAGACGCTTTTCAAAGCCAACTACAAAATGGTCTGCCTTGAGTAAATCCAGATCCCGATTTGGCTCGATTACGGTACCATCGGGTTGTTTAATTTTAGCAAAATAATGGTGTATGCTTTCCATACTTGAATGCCTGCCATAACCCAATTGCATTTTTGAGGTCGGGGTTGTTTGCCATTCGATGGCGAATCGAGGCTCGAGGGTATGCTTTTTGTTGAGCAATACATTCATGTTGTGCAGCCCTGATACAATGGTCAGATTTTTATTGGCCCTGAATCGCCAACTGACGAAATTGCGGATGGTACTAACATTTTCATGAAAATCGAGTAGTGTAAGGGCCTGGTTTTGATCACCCGAAAACTGGGTTTGTTCAACTTTATAATCAAACAAGGCATATTTAAACCCGATTTGAATTTTGTGTCGCGCATTAAATTTGTGGTGATACGTAATTGAACTTCTATAAGTTGGTTTTTGAAAGTTACTTTGAAAGATCTGATTTTTTGCCAAAATAGAATCGCGTAAATGCATGCCGGAATCGTCGTAAAGCCGAATACGGTCCAGCGCGTAAATATCGTCTTCAATGCCTTCGTTCGAGTAGGTAAAGCTGGTATTGAGCAAGCCATTTTGCCCAAGTTGCATACTGTGTTTAATCCCACCATTTAAAAGATGGGCTTTTTTATCATAATCCTTCCGGGTTTCATTTTGGTTGGCATTATTGCCAGGTGTCACCCAAATGGCGGGTGTTACATTTTCAAAATGAAATTTGCTCATTCCCCCCAACCCGTAAAGCGAAAAAATGCCCGCTTTGGAAGTGGGCAATACAATTTTAAAAGTTGCATCCTGAAAATTTAATCCTCCACTCACGATGTCCACCAATCCAAGATCAGACACCAAACCCACCGTGGAGTACCGGTAATTCACCAAAAAAGAACCGTCGTATCCTTTCTTGAATGGCCCCTCAAATGTCAACTCCGTGCCCAGTAAGCCGAAACCAAATACGGATTCAAACTTTTCGTTATTGCCCGCCCGCAGGCGCACATCATAAACGCCAGAAAGTGCGTCGCCAAACTCCGGTGCAAATGCCCCTGTATGAAAATCGGACGTAGCAAGCAAGTTATTATTCAATGTACTAACCGAACCTCCAACGGCACTTTGATCACCAAAATGATTGGGATTGGTAATTTGCTCGCCTTCCAGTCTCCATTGAACATATTTGGGTGCATTTCCGCGTACGATAATGTCGTTTGATCCATCCTGCGTATTCGTAATCCCGGCAAAATTTGCCAAGATCCGGGAGGGGTCATTAAATCCACCTGCATAGCGATTCGTTTCTTCTGGAGCAATACTCCGGGCCGATAGCAGGGTCATTTCATTGACTGTATTCCCTTTTTCTTGGGTTGCAGCAATCGTTACTTCCTTTAACTTAGCAGCCAATTCGCGCATTTCGAGATCTATAACAACCTCTTTACCAGAATTTACGACAAGGTTTGGCACGAACAGGTTTTCATAACCCAGGTAAGATAACTGCAACAAAACCCGGCCAATTGGAACTGCTTCGATTCTGAATTTACCCTCCGCATCGGTTATGGCACCCTTTTGCGGTTCATTTGCAACGACAACTTGAACCCCAGAAAGGGGATGTTTACTATCAACATCAAAAACATGCCCCCGGATTGTTTGTGTGAGCGCCTGGCTCAAACATTGGGCAGTGAAAATGGCAACAAACAACAAGGTCAAACTGATTTTTTGCTTCATAATTTTTTGTTTAAAAATTTAAAGCAAAGATCAGGGCGGCCAATACCAGCGTTCATTGACTTTCGGTAAGAAGTGCACTCACTTCTTTATAATCCGTTTTCGAATCCTGCTCAAAGATTCAGGCGTAATTCCAAGGTAGCTCGCTAATTGATATTGCGGCACGCGATCGAGCAGATCCGGGCGATTGTTTAGCAAATTCAGGTAGCGTTCTTCGGGGCCGAGCATGATAAATTGGGCAAACGCTTCCTGGTTTTTTTGAAGCTCCATCTCCACCCCCATTCGATTGAGCGTCTCCATCCTGGGCATTTGCTCAAAAAACAAGTGCTCCTCTGCTTGATTTCCCTCCACCAAAATGCTATCCTCACTGCACACCAAAAAAAACATAGAACCTTTGTTATCAAAAACAAAAGTGGACGTGATCGGCATGCCTTCGGTGAAAAAATTAGTGGTTTTTTCCACACCATCCATTAAATAATACTGTCGAATACAGCCTTGTAATACGAAGTAACAAGTGTGCCCAATTTGACCTTCACGAAGCAATACTTTGTTTTTTTTATACGAGCGTATTTTAATCATTTCAAAAATCTGCTCAATCTCTGCTTCGCTCAGCGGCGCTATGGTCGATATATAATCGACGAGCACTTGCTCGGCTGCCGTCCGACCTTTGCCTTGCGGCACATCAACATTGGCCTTCTTTGTTAATGACGCGTTCATCTGGTTTTAGTTTTTAATGTATATAAGACTTGCTGCTAAATTACTTTTACCTTACGAGGGGCATTAAATATTTCGACAAAGTTTTGAACTGTATTGACGGAGGATATTAGGGACCAGTCGCGACTGGTTCGAACCGTACGTGATGCAGGGATCAGTCGCGACCGGTCCGTACGTGCGCGCGGCGTGTGATTCAGGGATCAGTCGCGACCGGTCCGTACGTGCGTGTGATCCCGGCCAATCATCACGCGATGCCGGACAGGTCGCGACCTGTCCCTACGACCGATACAACCGGTGATACGTAAAATACGAAACCCCCAAAATTACCGCAACCACCAGCGGCGAAAAGGACATCGGTTGGAACCCATCCACCGAAACATGAGAATACGTTGCGGCAATGATATTAAAGGTAAATCCCGCATAAGCCCATTCTTTGAGTCGGGCGGGAACCATTGGAATAAGGAGGGCCAAACTGCCACATACCTTAAAAATGGTCAACAGCGTGCGGAAATAATCAGGATACCCCAGATGCCGGATGCCTTCAATGGCCATTTCGGTATTAGAAGTGAGCGCGGGCATGACGCCTTCCAGGAGGAAAAACAGGCCGGTAGACACCCAGTAGGCGATTTTTATTGATTGCATGACAGGATATTTTAGGTGTATGAAATGATTTGTGTTATAAATGCTTTAAATTTAAGGCTACAAAGGTAAAAACATCTTTTTTTATATCGTGTGGCAATTATGACAAAATAAATGGCCTATTGCGACAAAAC
>CAIVGO010000415.1 GCA_903905445.1 uncultured Bacteroidota bacterium | reverse complement strand
CGCTCGGAACTGGCAACGTACAAAACACGCGCGACCGACCTCTCTAAAATCTTTTTTATCGCTTGTGGTGCAGCCGATGAAATGCTGGCAGAAGCAGGCCGCTTGTTGTCAAAAAAGAATGCCGAACCACGCATTTTGGACAAATTATTGGTGGTGGAAGACAATGCAAGCAGCATTGATATTTTACCGATGACGGAGTTTGATGCTTATTTTAGCTCAAAATCGGACTGGGAAATGAAGCAGGAGCAACAAATGGACATCGACAAAAAACTCGGAAAAAGTGTGCAGGCAGGTGACTATCTCAAACACCGCCAACTGAATTACGTCGGGTTTTTCCTCAGCCAGCACGCGCTGCCCATGGCTTCCGACCTGCACTTTGGCCTGTATTACCTGCAAGCGGATTTGAAACAAGCAGCCTTAGCAGGCAAAAAAGCGGAGATAAACCAAACCGTAAAATTATCCAATGCCCATTTGATTGATAAAACTTTGTTGATTGGCAACGACTTAATCAAGTTTCCTTCCGGGAAATCCAGCCTTTCGGTAGACGAAATCGCGAAAAACTATACTTACCCGTTTAAAGTGGTGCCGCAGTCCGAAATTGAAAAGGCGCTGGCCGAAAAAGACACCCGTTATGCCGTCATCATTCCGGGGGTACGCTGGTCGCCCGTTGGCTATCCCGAATTGCTGCTTTTTTATGTGGTCGATGCTGCCGATGGACATAGCGTTATTTCTTACGCCGATACGGGCAGCGGCTCCAATGCGACCACTGCCAACCAGTTTGAAAAAAGCCAGGAAATGAAAGCCAAACATTTTCTGGAAATCATGCAGCACGCGGAAGAGTAAATTATATCTGCGGCAAATAAATTCGCTTCCATTTGGATATTACCCGAATACTTACGACCAGCACGATACAAATGCACAGGTTGAGGTGTTCGGGTACGCCTGCGCGCATGAGCAACACCTGCGCCAGCCCACCCACGAGGCAGGCGGTAGCGTATAATTCGCTGCGTTTCAACAAGTCAGGCACGGTATTGCTCAAAATATCGGCTAAAAATCCGCCAAAAGTGGCACTGATAGCCCCCATAATGATCGCATAACCTCCGTTTACCCCCATTTCCAGGCTTTTTTGAACCCCCAGTACTGTAAACAACCCCAATCCTACCGCGTCGCTCAAAAAAATCGTGATTTTAAATCGGGCCACATTGCGATGCAACAAAAACACCACAACTACCGCCGATAACACTAAAATAAGCGCAATATAATCGTTCATCCAATTCACCGGGCGCACCCCAATGAGCACATCGCGTACCGTGCCGCCGCCATAAGCGGTAACAAAAGCCAGCACGGCCGCCCCAAAAATGTCCATCTGGTGGTTGCGGGCTTTCAGCGCCCCGGTAAGCGCAAAAACAAAAATACCGGTGTATGCAATGATCTGCAGCATGAATGACCTATAAATTAAATCCTGAAAATATACAAAATATGCCGCACATTATAGAAATTTGCCCATTTATGCGCATGCAAAGATATGAGTATGAACGACGCTAATTTAACAGGAGCCTATTTTTTCAAGCGCCACGAAATGGCTGCGGGCTTCCAATTTGAAGGCGATGGCACCTTTCAGTTTTTTTATACCTATGGCGCGGTAGACCGCAAGGCCACGGGCAGTTTCTGGATAGAAGGCAACACCTTAAAGCTGAAGAGCGACAAACAACCGGGCAAAGATTTTACGGTAACCCACCAGGCGCAGCAAGGTACCGGGTACACCGTGCAGGTAATCAACAAAAACCCGGCGCTGGCTTGCAATGTGCTGTGCGTGTGTATACACGGCGAAGGTCGTATGCAAGAATATACCGATAATTCGGGGAAAGCACACCTCAATGTGCCGCATTGCGATAAATTGTATGTCCAACATGCCTTGTTCCCCGACGTACTTACCCTCATCAAAGACAGCGACAACACCAATAATTACTTCGAACTGACGCTCAATTCTACCTTGTCGCAAGTGAGTTTTAAAGGCATTGATTTTACGATTGAAGATGACCGGATCACTTGTTTGAGCAATTATTTTATGCTCTTGGAGGATATTGTATTTTTGAAGGCATAAAAAAAAGGAACAAGCGGATGCTTGTCCCTCCCAGTATACCCTAAAACTTATCTTCCTATCAAGCAGTAGGGCTGGAAAAAAAATGTCAGATGTAAAATGCCCAATTAAAATAGGCAGAATATGCTATGCGTGAACAAAAGTAATTCTAAAAATTTTAAATTCCAACTTTTTAACCTTTGTTCTTGCACATTAAATTTTTGTAAACTTTAACACATCTGTACCACCATTGCCGCCACTTGTGTGTTCAAAGTGCATCGCAGTGTCGGTCATGGAAATAATGAGCCAGTCTTCCGCAAGTTCCGATAACGCGCTCGGTACATTGCCCGAAAACGCAATCACAAATTTGTTTTTGCTGTCGTCAGAACCGGTCGTCCAGGTACCCAGCCAGGTTTGATTGCCGTTTTTAACAATCAAAATACCATTGGCGGTAAAGTCAAACGTGTAGTTCGTGTAATCGGTTGTAGCCTCCTGCTTATCGAAAAAATAGGAAACTTTCCATAAGCCACTGGCCGGTGTTTGTGGGTTGTTGGGCTGCGGATCGTCGTTACTTTTGGTACAAGAAACGAAACTTAAAGCGGTGGCAAAAATGCCGAGTAGGAAAAGCGCACGAATGTTCATAATGTGTTTGTTTTTGTGTGAATTGATCATTGTTGCTGCAAAACAAGGGGCATTCACGGTGTAAAACAATTGTTTTGAACCGAAACGGCCGATTATAGGGCTAAAACCGGCAATCACAACAGCTGACACAAAAATCCTTACTTTTGCACCGGGTGCTTTTCATCCCTCAAATCCGGGAATTGATGTCGACGACCAAAGAGAAAATACGGGCTGCGGCAGTGCGCTGTTTCAACCGCGATGGACTGGCCAACGTGCGCCTGCAACATATTGCCGACGAGGCTGCTTATATGAGCGTGGGCAACATGGCCTACCACTATCGCACCAAGGAACACATTGTGCGGGCCATCTGGGAAGAACTGGTCGCCAAACAAAAAACACTGCTCGCCGAATACCGGGTGGTGCCGCTTTTCGAAGATATTGAACGCCAAATCAGAAGCACTTTTCAACTTCAACAGGAATACCTCTTTTTTTACCTTGATACCCTTGAGTTGTTGCGTGCCTACCCCGATATTGCCGAAGCCCACCGACAGCATATTCAATGGCAAGTAATGCAGGTAGAAGGCATGTTGCGGTTCAATATTTCGCGGGGTGTATTTGTAGCCGAAAAAATGGAGGGACAACTTACGCACCTCGCCCAGCATTACTGGATGAGTGGCGATACCTGGCTGTACCGACAAAAACTATTAGATGCCTCCTTGCAAGACGCCGAAAATTTCAGGGACACGCTGTGGCACATCTTGCTGCCGTATTGTACCGAAATGGGTTTGCTCGAATTTTCTCAATTAAATGCTTTGATTTTAGGAAATTATTTCTAAATTTGAGGCTAAATTTGTAAGCATGCTTCCAAACTTCAATCTTGACGCCCCGCTGTATCAGCGGGTATTGCAAGGCCTGAATAGCCTGCACTTCACCGATCATGTCGGCGCCGGTTGCGATTTGGATTTTATCAAAGCCGATTACTGGCTGGCCGATTCGGCCGTAATTGACCGATTGGTGTTGCGAAAAGGCAGCTGGGACATTAATTTGCTGTTTGCACACCATACTACACCACTTCGGTTTTTGAGCCGGCGCATTACTTCGCATTCCTGTCCCAAGCGGGCCGCTATGATGGCAGGATTCATGCGCCGATTGGCTGCCAAAGACCAACGTGGCACTTTGCGCCTCTCCTTAGAACACCTTGATTTTAACTGCAACTAAGCAGCACACTTTTCCCCCTGTCGCTTTAATAATGGCTATCGCAACGAAACTAAAAATATTAGAATCCTCCATTCGGCTGTTCAATGAGAACGGTTTGGCCAATGTGCGGCTGCAACAAATTGCCGATGAGACAGGGATTAGTGTGGGAAACCTCGCCTACCACTTTAAAAATAAGGACGCGATCGTGTCCTTTGTATATGAATCGCTGTTCGATGAACTCGGCGCTATTTTGTCGGGCTATATGGGCAATCCGGAGTTCACCGATTTTGACCAGCAGATCGGACAGTATTTTTCCTTTTTCCATAAGTACCATTTTTACCTGATTGATCTGTTTGAAATAGACCGTTCCTTCCCGGAAATCCGCACTCAATGGCAAAATCATGTGACCAAAATGCACCTTCAAATACGCAGTCGCATCGATTTTTACCAACAAAAAGGACTGCTGGTAACCGAGCCACATGAAGGCATCTTTGATTTGTTGACCAACAACTTGTGGATGAGCATTGTGTTCTGGATTCCACAGCAAGTATTGAAGGGGCAAATGGTCGCACCACACTACTTTAAGGAAGCCGTGTGGAGTCAGTTACTTCCATACCTTACGCCCAAAGGCCTGGACGCCTATTTTACCTTGATCCATCCAATTTTAAGGGATTTGGATAACAATTAATTTACATTTTTTTTAGAATACATTCCTGATCATTTGGTGCTTCTCGGGCGCCCTGGAGATGTCATATGTTTCAATTTTAATAAGACTTTGTCCAAATAGAAAAAAAATTCTAATTTTTTTTAGAAAATATTTTCCAGACCCAAAACTATCTTTATGTTTGTGCATCCAACGGTTCTGGCAATTCTTTTTTATAAGGATTGCGCATCGCCAATTTTTATTTGGTTTTTTAAAAACACCTTTTCACTATGGCTAATGTACTCTGGTTACAGGGCGGCGCCTGCAGCGGAAATACCATGTCGTTCCTCAATGCCGAGGAGCCTACCGTGGTTGAGCTGATCACCGATTTCGGCGTCAACATTCTGTGGCACCCCTCAATTGGACTGGAAATTGGCGAGCAGGTTAACGATCTGCTCAACGACATCGTAAAAGGGAAGGTCCAAATGGACATTCTCGTGTACGAAGGTTCCATCATCCAAGGCCCCGACAACACCGGCACGATGAACTATTTTTGTGAACGTCCGATGATGGACTGGATCAAAGAACTTTCGGCCGTAGCAGGCTTTGTAGTGGCCATTGGCGACTGCGCTACCTGGGGCGGTATTCCTGCAGTACCACCCAATCCGAGTGAAAGTACCGGGGTACAATTCCATAAAGATAAAAAAGGTGGTTTCCTCGGGGCCAACTATAAATCGAAAGGTGGTTTGCCGGTGATTAACATTCCGGGGTGCCCGGCGCATCCAGACTGGATTTCTCAAATTTTGGTGGCAATCGCTACCGGCCGGGTAGGCGATGTTTTATTGGACGAATTCCACCGCCCAAAAACATTCTTCACCGATTTCGTTCAAACGGGCTGTCCAAATGCCATCAGTTTTGCCGAAAAAGTAGACGGCGGCTTCGGCAAACGCGGCGGTTGCTTGTTTTATGAAGTAGGTTGCCGCGGACCAATGACCCGCGCTAGTTGTAACCGCATTTTGTGGAACCGCCAGTCGTCCAAAACCCGCGCCAACCACCCTTGCCTGGG
>CAIVGO010000414.1 GCA_903905445.1 uncultured Bacteroidota bacterium | reverse complement strand
TTGGAACCTGGATCCCGCAACGGGGGAAGAGCGCTGGTACTATGAAGTGCCGCCACCGCACGATTTTGCCCCTTTAACCGTGACGGTGCATCCGCCTTATGTTCTGGCGACGAATACAGCACCCACTTTGTTGCAAACCCACGTGCTGGATATTTTTACCGGCAAAGAAAAATACGCGCCCATTTATATTTTTGACCTGTATGGATTTATTGACCATCTGGCATTTGCCCCCAGCGGAACTTTTGATTTGAGCACAGGGCAACGCACGGGCGAACCCGCAAAATGGATCGCCAATGCCATCCTTCGGAACGGAATTGCCTGGAAAAGAAATTTTGTGGATGCTGGCTTTTTTACCTCATTTGCCTTGCGCAATTACTACGACGGCGATATTACGGGTAGGCGCGATTGGACCAATCCCCCACCCTGTACGGCCATTGCAGGCTTTAATATTAAAACCGGAAAGTCCGTTTTTCAAACCAAAGTATGTAAATACACCCAATTTTCTGCGCCAGTACAAACCGATGGTGTTTTATACCATGCCAGTATTGCGATGATGAAAGAGGGTACATCGGGCGTTTGGGCCTATAAAATGCCATAATACCATGCACAAACTTGTTAAAATATCAGCAATTCGCGCAATCATGATTTTTGGATTTATCGCTACTTTACTGGGCTGCGGGGATGGGAAACCCAATGTTTTCAGCAGCAACGGCTATCATATTGGCAAGGAAAAAGTCTGGTATAAAACTTCTTTGGGCATGGATATCAGGATCACGGAAATCGTGGGCGCCCATGCTAAAACATTTGTGGTTCAATCAGTTACAAGCAAAGTGACCGGCCGTATATCTGAATATGGAAAGGATCAACGTTGTATTTACTATGGTGGCGCGGCTTTACCTGGGTGCGATGTGGCCAGTTTTGAGTACGTAGGCGGCGGATACAGCAAGGATAAAAATCGGGTGTATTATATGTCGGATGTGTTATGCGACGATGTGGCACATTTTGAAATGATGGATGATCAATTTGCGAAAGATGCGTCCCATGTTTATTTTGGGAACAGTGTGTTTTCAGACGATCCAACACATTTTAAAAGGATTGGAAATAACACATCCAATTATTATACAGATCGTTACAAATGTTGGTACGGCATCTATGAATTAAAAGGAATAGACCCTAATAAACTTCGTTACATCGGTCCGGATGCCGCTACAGACGAAACCCGGGTATTTTACCAAATGAATGAAGTGGAAGGCGCCGACGTAAAATCGTATCAATTATTGGATAAACAATATACCAAAGACACGCATAAAGTGTACCGGGAAGGCCAGGCCATGGAAGGTGCAGATCCCGCCAGTTTTCGGGTGCTGGACCAGCATTACACCCTTGACCACCAACAATGTTATTACGATTTGCAGGCCATCCCAACGGCCGATCCTGCTACGTTTCAATTGGTGGATGAATTTTATGCGAAAGATGCGCGCTCCGTATTCATCAGCGAAAAACGCATAGAGGGCGCCGATCCTGCTACATTTCGGGTGCTCAATGGCAATGCGGGTTGTAGCTGCGATGCGCGTTATGCCTACAACATGGAAAATCGCATCCAAGGAGTAAATGCTGCATCGATTCCTGCGGGTGCGCGCTGTAAAAGCTGCAATGAAACAGGTATAACGTATTAATCCCAAACCGAATTTTGCGTAACTTGCAAATACCTAGGGTGGCGGCAGCATCTATTTAGGAAGATAGAAGGCTAGCTGTCACTCACTTTTATATAAAAACCTATGTTATTTGATATTTTTATTGTCCGTATGACGTGCAACCCATTTTGATATAACAGGCACAATCCATAATCCAGTAGGAATGGCAATAAGGCAACCAACCATGAAATCCTGTAGCCAAATCTGATAAAAGCCCGCACAATAGCCCGCGTGTATAAAAAGCATACCCCCCGTCATTACGATCGTCATCGCTACGGATACCGAAATATTGGAAAATAGGCGTGCTTGGGATGGTGTAAATTGTATCATCTTGTTTTGTGTTCAAAAATCAAAAAGTCAATGAATTGTACGAATTCACTGACTTCTTGACATATTTTTAGCGTTTTACTTAATTTCCGGACGACTGTGCCATTCATGAAACAACCCATCGGTGTCCCTTTGGGCCCTGATTTCCTGGATTTTTTTCAAATTTTCGTTCGACAAAAAAGGCGCGGTGCGCTTATGCAAACCCTCATCTGCCAATTGAATACCCGTACTCAAATGGCTCATTTCTCGCATCAAATTGGCAGCCCAATCGGCATATTTGGGCGTATCCGCTGCGTTTTTCCAGTTACCGTACAGGGCCAGATAAATATTATCTTCATTTGAATACACCATATCGGTTTGAATATTGCCAGGATGCCAGTTCAACCACAAAAAGTGGGCCGGGGCAGGTGGTAAGGTTCGAGCAATCTCTTTAATGTAGGGCATCAATTCATCGATGGACGCATGTGTCCACATGTTGTCGACACCCCAATAATAGTTTTCCGGGTAATGCGTCATGACCGTTTTGTACAACAAATCAATACCGGGGTCGAAGGCAGGGGTAGCAATAAAGGCTTTCTTTTTGATCGGGCTGTTTTTCATAAAAGCCATGGCCGCCTCGAATTCATCTTTGGTGTCGGCAAAAATGGGTGCAACCGATTCAATGCCCGGTCCAAAAAAACCAGCCATTTTATTGCTCATAATCATTTGAAATTCAACTGCTTTGGGTATGCTTGGGCCTACTTCATACGCCCAATTGTACACGTCTTCCAAATGTTTCATCAAAAAATCGTGTACAATAATGGCCCTGTATTTGGGCAAAACTGATAGTTTTAAATGAAAACGAACCACTACCCCAAAAAATCCACCCCCCGAGCCACGCGCCGACCAAAACAAATCGGCATTTTCGGTTTCGCTGGCATGCAGGTATTCGCCATCGGCGGTGACCATATCAATACCGATTACATGTTCGCAGGCCATTCCTGTTTTTCTGCCATTCCAGCCATAACCGCCTTGCAACAAATAACCGCCGATGCACACGCCTTTGCAATGTCCCGCCGGGAAGAACAAATTATGCTTATACAATTCCAGCATTAAAACACTGCCGCCCACACCCGGACCTGCGGTTGCGGTCATTTCTTTCACGTTCACTTCAAATTGGTTGAAGTGTTTCATCATAATCAAAATGCTGTTATCGCGCAAATGATTCGCACTCCAACTATGTCCACCGGAGCAAACCGTCACCTTTTTACCATGTGATTTTGCGTATTTTATGGTTTCGATGACATCTTGTATGGACTTGGCTTCTACCACTTTTACGGGTCTTCTGCCGGGGTCAATTTTATTGAACAAAGAACCCATGACTACACTTTCAAAATCTTCATCGGTTCTTTCAATCACACGGCCTTCAACGTTGAGTTTTTCAATGGTTTGATTCATTTCAGCA
>CAIVGO010000413.1 GCA_903905445.1 uncultured Bacteroidota bacterium | reverse complement strand
TTGATTCAAAATAGGCGTTGCCAATTCCACTTGCTGAATCGCCAAGTCAGCTCCTCTGTACAGGTTGATTCTAGCCGCGATCGATTTTTCAAAGATTCGATCTTTTGTTTGATTCAAAAGACAGCAATGGTAAATACTGTCCAGTTGTGCAGGATAGTTACCAAATTCAAGGTTCCCATCCATTACCATAAAATTTAAAATCTTATCCAGCCGCTCAGCCTGTTTTCGTGCTCCTGCATGTTGTGGAAGCGGTCGTAGAAGTGAATCCAATAGCGGAACGCCCCCTTGAGCAATCAGCATTTCGCATAAAATCAGCAGGAATAGAAGGAGAACACCTTTTTTCATTTGAGCAATGTTTGGATAAAGGTGCAACGCAGGCTTTATTTCCAAGGGCTATACTTTCCGATTGGTACAAATCACTTTCCGCTTGGCAAATAGCAAGTGCTACCAAATTCAAAACTTGGAAAACAACTCCAAAAAATCATCTTTGCGGTTGCGCGCCACACTCACCGTTGCACCATCTTCCATCACTACATAACCACCATCCGAACGCACAAACTGCCGAATCTGGTGCATATTAATAAGGTGGGAGTTATGCACCCGGAAAAATTCCTGTCCATCCAGGATTTCTTCCAATTGCCCCATGGGTTTTGACACCATCAATTTTTCGCCGTTGCTCATCACGACGATAGTATACATCCGGTCACTTTCGCAACGCACGATGTCGCGGATTTTTTTGAACACCAAACCATCTGAGGTGGTGAGGGCAATTTTTTCAGGCAAGACCGATTTCGGTTGTGCATGATTTACCAACTGGCTAACCTGCTCCCGCAACATGCGCATCGGATTTTGTTCTGCACGTGCAATGGCGGCTAATAACTCCTCGCGGCCAATGGGTTTTTGCAAATAATCCACGGCACTGTATCGAATGGCCTTTATTGCATAATGATCATGCGCAGTCGTAAAAACAACCTGAAAATCAACAGTTTCTATGCGCTCGAGCATTTCGAAAGCGGTCATGTCGCCCAATTCAATGTCGAGAAAAACAAGCTCCGGGCGATGGGCTGCTATGGCTGCGATACCCTCCTGACCAGAGCTGGCATGGGCCAGTAGATTGATTTTATCCGCACTATATTTTGTAAGCAGAAACTGAAGTTTCTCTGCCGCATCGGCATTGTCTTCAATCAGTAGGGTATTCAGCATGGTTTTTATTTAAAAATAGGTCAATAGGAAATTCAATCCTGCCAATGGGAAAGTACAGATTGTCTGCCTGTGCTTTACCCGGCACCTTTGTAGCATCAAAGTTACAAACACAACACTTAACCAATAACACTAAAAAATACTCAGATCATGAGAAACTCAATGCTCATTTCCGCTGCTACAATCATCTTTTGTTTTGGACTTCAGGTTGCTCTAAGCGCTCAAAAAACAGCTACCTGGAAAGGCGGCACCCCTGGAAGGGTTTCCGATTGGAATTGCGCCACAAACTGGGAAGAAGGGCGGGTACCAGATGAGTTTTCCAGCGTTTTTATTCCGGATGTTTCAACCAGTACATTCAATTACCCAATAATAAAAAATGGAGTGGTAGAAATTGCCAGTCTTCAATGCGCGCCTGCTGCAAAATTGACGTTACTGAATCATGCAGAGATCATCGTACTAGATACCCCATCCGAAATGAATGACTCCCGGTTCGATACCTTGGCCAATATTCCTACGCCTACCGTATTTTGATTGAAAACTCAGCATAAGATAGGTTACTAATACCAGACCAAGCAGGCATTTCTTTAAAGAAGTTGGGTGCGGGACAGGCTTAACCAAGCGTACGCAACGCGCGATGCTAATGTACTTACAATCGATTTCTTATAACTAATTCTGTTGTCTCTAATTTTCGGGGGATGAAGTTTCGCATCTCGGCACGGTCGTTGTCCAATATCATATATATTTGATGTCGTGTCGGTTGTCCCGTCTGTTTTACAAACAACATAAAATTTGGGAAAATGGCAATAATAATCAGAGCAAGTGGACAACCAAAAGAAGAAACTACTGTTTTTAATAGTATTACTTCTAAAGACAAAAGACATGCAATTTAAACTGCTTTTTCTGATTCTATTGGGTTGGCCGGCAAGCCTGCCAGCAAAAGATAGTCCTGAAACCCTCGCTTGGGTACAGCAATTGGGCATTAAAATTGAAAATACACTCCATGATGCCATTTTAAGCAATGATTGGCCTAATATGTTGGTCAAACTTATGGAATGCCATGATGAATTTGATGCCATTGCATTAGTTGGTTTGCACTGCCACGAAGCACGTATTGCTGCTGAACTTGGGCGAAACTATTGTAATTGGTTAAATTCATACGTAAGGGATAAAGATTTAAACGCTTGTATCATACGTGCACAGGCGGCCAGGGAACAAGCGCATCGGATGATCGCATTTGTTGCTGAATGTAATAGCGAAACTACTGCTAAATCATCTGTCGATACTGTTCAAGCTTCAGCCGCTTCGATTTCATTTGTTAATATCATACATGCTGAAGTGGATGCCATCACACTGCACCTAGAGGCCGCGATTTCCCCTAAATCGCAGGTAGATTCCTATTTCCAACTGGAGCAGGCATATCGTATTTTTATAGATTTAGCGCACTTGACGGCTA
>CAIVGO010000412.1 GCA_903905445.1 uncultured Bacteroidota bacterium | reverse complement strand
ACGGTAACAATACTGGTCGTAACGCCAGCAACACTTGCAGCCGTAAAACTAATATCTCCCGTGCCACTGCCGCTCAACCCAATCGCTGGATTGGAATTGGTCCAGTTGAACGTAGGACTTCCCGTACCCGTGAAGGTAACACCCACCGGATCCCCGCCGCAGACACTCAAATTAGGTGGATCATCCACCGTTGGGGTCGGGTTGATGGTGATGGTAAAGGTTTGCGGCGTACCCGGGCAGGTGCCAAACTGGGGGCTTACTGTAATATTGGCAACTTCCTGATTGGCTACATTGGCGCTGGTAAAACTTATATTTCCGGTGCCGGAAGCGCCCAAGCCTACGGATGTGTTATCGTTGGTCCAGCTGTAAGTAACGCCGCCAGGGGTGCCACTAAAATTGACCGTTACAGGACCACCGCCACATACCGTAATATTAGCCGGAATATTGACCGTGGGAGCCGGATTAACAGTAATGGTAAAATTCTGGGTTGGTCCAGGGCAGCCGTTTTCATTGGCTGAAACAGTTACCGTACCAACTTGGGTAGCGGCCACATTGGCGGAGGTAAAACTTAAATCGCCACTGCCGGAAGCACCCAGGCCGATGGCGGTGTTGTTGTTGGTCCAGTTAAAGATAGCGCTACCATTGCCACCGCTATAGGTCACATTCACCGTTTCATTGGCGCAGACCGTAATATTCGGCGGATCGACTACCACTGGCGCTGGATTTACTGTAACGGTAAAGGTTACAGGTGGCCCGGGACAACTTGGCAACGTAGGCGTAACGGTGATGGTGCCTACCTGCTGGGTTGCAACATTTGCTGCGGTAAAATTCACATTACCCGTACCGCTGGCACCCAAACCAATGGCAGTATTGTTGTTGGTCCAGTTATATACAGTGCCTGATGGTCCGGTAAACAAAGCGCTCACAGGGCTATTGGCACAAACAGTAATATCAGCAGGCTGCGTCATAACCGGTGCCGAAGTACCAGTAACCGACACATTATCAAACCAATAGGTTTCTGCAGTTGATTTATTGGAGGGCTGAATTCTAATTTCCAGGGTGGTGCCACTCAAACCATTGATGGTAGCGGTACCCGCCATGCCGCCACACACGTAGGCGAACTGAATCCAAGGCCCGCCATTGATGCGGTATTGAAATACGATTTGGTCATGACCATTGTCGATCGCCACATTGCCCTGGCAACCAAAGTAGGGCCCGCCCGCAGTGCATTCAAATGTTCCGATAAAGCCATAAGACACCGAAATGCCTACATTACAAAACCCGGCGATGTTAATCGGGTTGGTTACCCATTCATTATCGCCGCCGCCCCCAGATGGGCAACAAGGGAGCCCTTCCATGTCCGTTATTTCAAAACGGTTGTTCTGAACGCCCGCGAAAGAGGCAGGCGTCATATCACAATCGGTAAAATTCGATGTCCAGCCCTGGTTGGCACCGGAAAAATCTTCCTGCCAAATCTGCGCATAGGTAACCTTAGGCAAAATCAGGATGAGTAACAAAACCAATGTTTTTGCCAAAAAAGGGGGGGCTTGTTGATTCGACAAGCAGGAAAATAGGGGAAAAAAACGAGGGGACTTGAATGCCATACAAGAGCAATGGATTGGTGAATGGACAATTAACCAAGGAGGATTCCGTAAAAAACGACCGGAATGATGCAAAAAATCGGATTAGGATGAATGATTGGAAAGGAAAGCGCAAAACGAAGACAAAGATATATCCTATATACGATATAAAATTTTGGTTAGACGTTAATTAACCTTGGCTTTACAGCAACAAAAAGAAATTTATTGTTTTTATAGGATGTATCTTTGCCCCCCAATTTTATACAGTACCATGCTCGAGAAATTACCTGCTATCCGCGATAAATACCTGCACCTGGAAGAACAACTGTCCGACCCCGGCATTGTGGCCGATATGGACAAATCCAAAAAGGTGAACAAGGAGTACAAAAAACTCCAGCCTATCATGCAGGCTTTTACCCAATATGAAAGAACGCACCAGGATATTGAAAGTGCGCGTGCCCTGTTGAGCACTGAAACCGATCCGGAAATGCGCGAAATGGCCAAAGACGAAATCGAAAGCCTGCTCCCAGCCTTAGATGCCCTGGAAGAGCAATTGAAAGATATGCTCACGCCCAAAGATCCAGAAGATGAAAAGGACGTGATTTTTGAAATTCGTTCGGGTACCGGAGGCGATGAAGCGGCCTTGTTTGCCGGCGATTTGTACCGGATGTACATGCGCTATTTCCAGGACCAAAAATGGGAAGTGGAAGTCGTGGATGAAACGCCCGGCTCGGCTGGTGGCTTTTCCAAGATCATCCTGGAAGTAAGCGGCGACAATGTATATGGCCGACTAAAATTCGAATCGGGTGCACACCGGGTGCAACGTATTCCTGAAACCGAAGCCAAAGGCCGGGTACATACTTCAGCCGCCACAGTGGTAGTGATGCCCAAACTGGAAATGGAAGATGTGGACATCCGCAAAGAAGATATTCGGACCGACGTGTTCCGCGCGAGCGGTGCAGGTGGTCAGCACGTAAATAAAACGGAATCAGGGGTGCGTTTTACCCACTT
>CAIVGO010000411.1 GCA_903905445.1 uncultured Bacteroidota bacterium | reverse complement strand
GCACGCACGGTGGCGCCACAAAGCAAACAAAGCAAGGCCACAGCAAAAGTGGCCGCCTGTGAAGTTCGGATAATATAATTGGCAAAAATTGAAAGCATGGTTACCTTATTTTATTTATTATGACAAAAGTGCCAAACATTAAAAGACCGTTCTGATACTATTATGCGAATATGTGATACTTTTGTGTGCAAAGCCGATTCAGGGTGTTTTTTTCATGGGAAAGCAGAACCGGTTTTTAAAAATTGGTGCAGAAAGTGTTTAGCAAAATGAAATTCTGGAAATGAATATCTACCGTGAAATTACCCCCCTCGAAAAACCCGATGTGTTCATTGTGCTGGACTCGGTGTGCAATGGTTTTAATTACCCCATCCACAACCACCCCGAATATGAGCTAAACCTCATCGCAGGCATGTCGGGCACCCGCATTGTGGGCGACTCAACCGACCGGTACAACAATTATGACCTGGTGTTGCTGGGACCTTATTTATACCATAAGTGGGATGGCGACGAGCACTTGCAAGCTGCCGGACAGCCTTATCGGGTGATTACCATTCAGTTTGCGATGGATTTGTTTAGCGGCCCGTTGTTTCAGAAAGAGCGTTTTATTAAAATAAGAAAAATGCTACGCGATTCGAGCCGGGGCATTCGGTTTCAGGGCAAAACCTTTGGCGAGGCCATGCAGATTATGATCGATTTGACGGAAGACAAAGGTTTTACCAACATTATTCAGTTTTTGCAATTGCTCGATCTTTTATCGCAATCAGTCGACACCGCCTTTTTGGCCAGCGAGGGATTTTCCCCCCAAGCGCCTGCCACCGAAAATAACCGCATGCAGGTAGCCTACAATTATATTTTGAAAAATTTTACCGAGCCGGAATTGAAAATACGCGATGTGGCCGCCTTGGTGAACATGAGCGACTCGGCGTTTAGCCATTTTTTCAAACATTATGCCTTTCGCAATTTTACCCAATTTTTGGTCGATGTGCGCATTGGGCATGCTTGCAAGTTACTACTAAATACCGATGAAACGGTCAATCAGATTTGTTTCAAATCGGGTTTTACCAATTTAGCGAATTTCAACCGCTTGTTTAAAAAATATCGGTTGTGTACCCCTTTGGCGTATCGCCGCAAATATTTGGATAAAAATGATTTTGATTGGACCAATCAGGTAACGCCCTGGCAGTTTTTGCCGGGTAAATCGAACACCCAGGAGCGGATTAAGCCAGCAGCCTATTCTACGCGTTTGGTGCATTTATAAGCAAACGGTAAGGCAGTCGATTTCTTAAAAACGAATCAAAAACTCGGTCAAATTGGTTTCCGTATCCAGGTCTAATCGTTTTCGCAAGCGATAACGGCTCGCTTCTACGCCCCGGATCGAAATATTCATGAGGGAGGCGATTTCCTTGCTCGACAGGTTCATACGCAGGTAGGCGCACAGGCGAAAATCGTTGGGGCTCAGGTGGGCATACTGTTCGCCGAGTCGCCGGAGAAAATCGCTGTACACCTGATCAAAGTTTTGTGAAAAGTGCTCCCAATCATCGTCAATGGTTGCGTCATGTTCTACCATTTTGAGCATGCGCTGGATGTCTTTTTCGAGTTCAGGTTGTACGCTTGCTTTATTTTGCAATTTGGTCAACCCTTCTCGAATGGTATTTAAGATCTCGTTTTTCTGCACCAAATGCATGGTAACCGAGGCTAATTCCCGGGTTTTGAATTTCACCTCCGTTTCCAATTTTTCGTTGCGCAATTGCACTATGGCTTCTTCCGAGCGCTGGGCCAAGCGTTGATGCTCGGCTTCCCGGTGCGAATGCAAGTCTTTCAGGTTTTGCTTTTCTAGTTCGAACCGCTTGCGTTGCCGGTAAATAATACCCACCATCAATCCGGCCATTAAAAGG
>CAIVGO010000410.1 GCA_903905445.1 uncultured Bacteroidota bacterium | reverse complement strand
TGAATTGCCTTATTCTTTGTACGTAGTCAATTCCGTGCAAGAAGAAGTGGGTTTACGCGGTGCAGAAATGGTGGCTTATCGCATTCATCCCGATGTAGCGATTGTAACGGATGTGACGCACGACACGCATACGCCGATGATCAATATGAAAAAACACGGTGACGTGCGTTCGGGCCAAGGTCCATCGGTAACGTATGCACCAGCGGTACACAATAAATTGCTGGATTTGATCATTGGAACTGCAGAAAGCAAGGAAATTCCGTTCCAACGGGAGGCATCTTCGCGTACAACCGGCACCGACACCGATGCTTTCGCTTATTCCAGAGGAGGCGTGCCATCTGCTTTGATTTCTTTGCCTTTGCGTTACATGCACACGACCGTGGAAATGGCACACAAAGACGATGTAAACAACCTGATTCGATTGATTTACGAATCTTTGCAACAAATTGAATACCAACACAATTTCAATTACATAAAGTAAAATTTATACTATTTTCCATCAAATATGGAATATGCCGCCTGTCAAGTAAGTATTGCGCCGGTACGCGCCATGCCTTCCGACAAAAGCGAAATGGTTTCTCAATTATTGTTTGGAGAAACCATTGAAGTGATGGAACGCAAAGACAACTGGGTACACATCGTGTGTGCCTGGGATGGTTATATGGGCTGGATTGATGGCAAACAACTCAAGCGCATTACGCCGAGTGAATATGATGCTTACACCGATGAGCAAACGCTCAATCTTTCACTCGTGGAAGGTTTGATGGCGGCCGATCATTTTATTCCGCTGACCCTCGGCGCGGTATTGCCTAAATATGATGGTTTGCGCTGTCAGTTAGGTGATCAATCGTTTCAATTTTCAGGACAGGTTGTTACGCCTAAAAAAGCGCCGTTGACCACCGATTGGTTGGTTAAGGTAGCTCGTCGGTATTTGCATGCACCGTATTTATGGGGCGGACGATCCCCATTTGGGATTGATTGTTCGGGTTTGACGCAAATGGTGTACAAATTGGCGGGCATCCGTTTGTTGCGCGATGCATCACAACAAGTTACCCAGGGCCGCACCATTGACTTCCTGGAGCAGTGCGAATCGGGCGATTTGGCCTTTTTCGATACCGGCAAAGGCCAAATTGGGCATGTGGGCATTATTTTACCCGATTGCCATGTGATCCATGCCTCCGGGAAAGTACGCATCGACAAATTAGACCATTTTGGTATTTTTAATAAAGAGCAAAACCGGTACACCCACCAACTGCGCATTGTAAAACGTATGCTGGCCGACCCAATCGAACCGACAACACCCTCGACAACGGAACAGGATACAGTGTTGGACAATCAAACCGCTTTGTTCGGCTAATATGCAAGCCATCTACGCGCGCCAGCAAATTATTGACCAACTTACGCCTGTATATGGCGCCGGTGAAGCGGCTTCTATCGCCCGGATTGTACTCGAAGACGCATTTCAACTTCGTCCTGGCCAATTGGCAAGCAGCTTGTTGAACGATTCGCAAGTAATACATTTACAAGAAATTATACATCGATTATTGGCAGGAGAACCTGTTCAATATGTATTG
>CAIVGO010000409.1 GCA_903905445.1 uncultured Bacteroidota bacterium | reverse complement strand
GTAGGTAGATACGCCATTGAGTGGGTTATCGTCTTTGAGCGGTGTGATCGTCGAGTTCGATGATTTCGGGATACCGTTGAAGTTGTACAAGCCCTGGTTGTCGGACATGGTCGCAAAGGTGAAACTTGGTATTGCATTACCGGAACCCGTGATTTCCACACTGCCATCTAACACACCATTCGATGTTTCGGTGGCTAATATCCCGGCTACTTTTGCAGCGGTTGAATCGATGATACAATTGCCCGAATTATCCTGCACAATCACATACGTTTCGCAGAAATCGGCGTTACCCGCCTTGTCTTTCGCCCATATTTGTACTGTTTGGGTGCCCAAATCAGCGCAAGTGAAACTTACACTTTTCACCGGCTGTCCGTTGTTATCCACGGGGAAGCTGGTACCCGCACTGCTTTTTTGCACTCCAATCAGGATTTGATCGGCAGGCGTGCAATTGTCCTCGGCGTATTGCAGGAAGTCGCTGGCCCACAAAGTCAAGGTGCCATCGGGCATGATGTTGGTGCTCAGGCCATTCAAACAAACAGCGGTTGGTTTTTTGCAATCTTTTACCTGAAAATCGTAAGTGCAAACGGTTTCATTGCCACAACCATCCGATACAATCCACTCGATTTTGTGTTTTCCATGCGGGAACTCCGGCACGACAAATGTACTCGGTGCTTGTTGCGTATTCCAGGCAACACTTGCTACTTTATTGCTGCCGGAAAGCGTATTTTTCATGGCAAAATAGTACAATCGGTTGGTTGGCAAATTCCGATGATCGAAGCGCCGCGCCGTACCGCCCTGATAATTGGGGGTAAATACGTTACCTTCATTGACCGTACCCGCAACCGGAGGGTTCAAACTATTGATCACCGTTTCCAAAATACCATCGTTGTTCAAATCGAGGTACAACAGATAATGGATGGTTACCGATGGACCTGTACAAGAATCGGTGGTCGAAATACTCAAATCTACCGGACCTTCACATAAATCGTGTTGGCCAATAATGGTATCATAGAAGTAATCTGCATTCCACAACTGATTGTTATTCAAGGTATAATCACACATCGGTACCAGGGTATCCGGACAATTAGAGATCACCGGATCCTGGGTATCGATCACTTTAATGATTTGTTTGTACTGGTATCCGTTGGCGTTAGCATTGTAGAACGTAGAATAGTTGGTTACCTGCGGGTCGGTCGGCAGTATTTTTACCACCGTGGGCGACCAAGGATCTGGAGTTCCTAAAGGTGCAACAATCGGTCCGGGCAAGTTTTGTGCATTCGAACTGATTGCATTTGGAGTCGGATTCGGCACCGCCACCAAAGGCTGGTTCGGATTGAACGTACACCAGTTGATGATTTTCCAAGTGCGTTGTATTTCAAAACAAGCATCTGGAACTACTGTAAACACCTGATCTTCAAAGGTCACGCCCAGCAATTCGCAGTCCTCTCCAAAGAATGTTGGTGCACCGTAACTGCCTGTTCCATCGCAACTGGTAATGATTACGTCGTTCGGGAAGCGTACATAGTAATCCTGTTCATAATTGACCACCACGCGTTGCGTACACGCACCCGTGAGGCCCGCGCAATCAACAGCCCGGAAATTGCGGGTGATGGTGCCTTTGTTACAAAGCGTATCAAACAGGTTGTAATTGATGGTATGTATCAAACCAATTTGTCCCTGGTACACTTTGGTGGTATCTAAGCAACAGTTGTCGCTCACTTCCGGCTTGCCATACGACCACAAACTTGGGTCAAAATTTTCACAAGAAACGGTCACATTGGCGGGCGCGGTACAAACCGGATGAATTTTATCTTCCACCAAAACCTGCACCATACAATCGTTGAAATGACCTTCGAAGGCATCAATCGACACTTCACCCGCTGGAACATCTACGTCATACACCCGGAAAACTACCTGCAAGGTATCATTGATGTCGCTGCAACAGAATTTTACCTGGTCATAAAATACGGTGTCCGACTGGCACACATTGGCCAGCATACGGCGTGCTTTAAACTTCACTTCCGACGCGCAATTGTCTTTACTGCCATCATTGAAGGTGCTTGCGTCGATCAAACTAACGCCGTCGCCGCCGAGTGCTACCTGGGTAAATTGATCGCAAGTGGCTACAGGTGGCACTAAGTCTTTGACGGTCAATGCAAATTCACAACTGGAGGTATTCGCACAATTGTCGGAAGCCGTGTACCGTACCGTATAGGTATTGTTGTTGGGCAAACACTGGGTAAAGGCAAAAATCGCCAGGGTATCCGGTGTCCAGTAATTGTTATTAGGGAAATCGCCCAAGGTACCTGGTATGGTGAACGTGGTAATGATCCCCGAAGATGGATCCACGCCGGTCACCCGTGCTTTGAGTTCAGTAATTTCAGAACAACCTTCTGAAATGATGACATCGGGCAAAGCAGCCGTGGCGCAACAAGTGAACGGATCGACAGAAACCGTTATATCGGCTGGACAAGTAAATTGCGGGCCGCCAAAATCTTTCACTCGAATACGTTGCAGGTATTCTACAGGGTTGCCCGGACCGGTTGGGAGGCAGGTATTGGCCACCAGCCACGTACGGTAAATTTCGTAGCTGCCTTCACAACTTTGGTTGACTACATCGGTATATCCCAATGATGCTGAACACAAGCTCGTACCAATCGGCGCACCATTGATGGTTGGCTGACCCGTTGTTATAGGCTGTGTTGCTGCCGGATTGAGGTAAGCCGATTCACAATCGACGGTTACATCGGCGGGCATGATCATTTCAACCATGCTGAAAGGCTCTACCGTAATTAGATGGGCACAAACAGATTGGTTGTTCCAGGCATCTTTTACGATAAAAGTGCGTTGGATGAGTTGACGCGGGATACCACATTCTCCATTATCCTGTACTTCTTCGGTGATTTGGGTGGTAGTTGTCGAACAATCCTGAATTTGCACCGTGCCCGTATTACCTGGTTGGAGCGATTCGCTGCAGGCTACAGTAATGTCTGGCGGACAAGTGATTGCGGGTGCAAGTTTATCTTCCAGCAGGATTTTACCCCATACTTTATTGCAGGAAACGATGTGTTCTACTTCCACGACGATGGTTTGTCCGATGTAAGCGGCCGTCAATGGATTTGGAATCACCACACCCGTTTGTTCGTTTTTAAGGACAACCCTATAAAAACCACCCATTGGATAAATCAACTCGGTGCAGTTATCGGCTTCCCCTTCCAGCACGGCACCGGCCTCAATGTAAGCCAAACAGGTAGAATCGATGGATACATGTACAACGTCGTTTTGTACCAAAGGCTGGGATATTTCCCAACAATCGGTCAAAGGTGTTGGGTCGTTATATCCTCCCGTATCTCCTGGGGCGTACGGATTGGTGGTGGGAGGCTCGTGCCCGTCATCCGACAAATCGGTTACGTTTACCTGGCCCCCATTGTAGAAATCGGGTATGGGTTCGCCCTGGAAATTGACGGCAACAGTATGTACAAATGCCTGAAGATCAGGGTTTAAAGGCGCTCCTGCCGCGTCAGGTTGTAAGGCAACAGAAAACTGTACACACACTTTTTCACCCGGCCACAAGGTACCACTCGCGCCATTGAACAGGGTGGTAACGGTGCTGCCATTGTATAAGTTATTCAACACCGGGTTTTGATGCGCGGTGCTGCTGCTGATTTGCGGTGTTGCGCCGGGTACAAATCCGAGGAACATGGAACCCAAGGCATTTTGTGATGCCAGATCGAGGGTTGCCTGCAACATATTCACCGGCACTTCGCCCGTATTTTGGAGGCAGAAGGTGAAAATTGCATCAAAATTGCCACAAATACCGCTCGAAGGTTTTTGAACGCCACTGATTTCGAGGGTGGATGCTACTACCGGATTGGTGATAAAACCAAAATCCAGGGACAGGTTTTCGTTCGCATCCGGGAAACCGTTTTGACCATTGTTGTCTGCCAGCCCATTTTCGCTCAATGGCATAAAGGCATTGATCAAATTGGGCACTTGCAGCGGAATAAATGGCGCGCCATCGCTGTCGTTGTTGTCGTTGGCTGGCGCAAGGTTCGGAATGGTCAAGATTTTATTCAAAGGAGCAATCGTACCCAGTGCATTGGCCACACCCGTGTATTTGAATGGGTAAATGCGGTAGCCGCCCGGTATCAATCCACGAATTTGATATTTGCCATTCCCATCGGTGGTGGTATTGTACAAACGGTCGTCGGCTGAGTTAAATACCTGGTCTTCTCCATACCAGCGCACCTGTACAGGCACCCCTGGCAAGGCCATTTCCGTAGCATCCTGGTCTCCTTCAATGTCACTGTCCATCCAAACGTAATTACCATTCAGCGAAAGCGGCTGCCAATAATCTTCTACTTCCCCAAAGATCACCAGCCCTGTTGGCGGAATATTGGGTGTTGTATTCAAGCGCAAGCGGATTTGTGCAGCACCTCCATTGAAACTTGCATCGGTGGGTACGTAAAAACAGTAACGCTGGGTTGCCGGACCGGTTGGTGCTTGCGGTGCGCTGCTGTTTACATTGATGTTGTTAATGGTGGTAAAGAATACTTTTTCCGACGCATCAAAGGTATTGTTGCCATTGTAATCGATCCACATGCTCACATACGCGGGTAAATAAGGGGCCGTTACGTTGGTCGTTATTTCACAACATGCTTCATAACCCGGAACAAGAGGCGTAAGCAGTTTAAATCCGTCTTCATCATCGCCGTTTGC
>CAIVGO010000408.1 GCA_903905445.1 uncultured Bacteroidota bacterium | reverse complement strand
GGTACTGTCTTCATCGAGAAAACGAAAAATGATTGGGGCGGGCTTTTTGAAAAACAATTTTGAAAAAAAGGCTTTTCCGGGGTACAATTGATCGCGCAGTACCCGCAACATGATGCTGTCGTACAGCCGGAACCGATAACTTGATCGCAGCAGGCGCAGGTTGGGCGTACCCGTGCGTGCCCAGGCCTCGGTAAATTGTTGCAGTTTGCGTCGGGTGCGTTTGAAGGCATAACCACTGGAGCCTTTCACAAAGCCGCCCGCTGTACCGATGTGGATGATTTTGCCTTGTTGGGCGGGCGAAAAGCCAAAATCGGTCATCGGAATCACGCCAAATTCTTCTTCTACGATGTTGAATTCCGCAATGTTGAGGAAATGCTGTACGTAATGCTGCAATTCGGCCTGGTATTCGGCTGCGGTACAGAGCGCGGGTGAAAAGACCGTGTATTCCACCAATGCTTTGGTTTCGGAAAACGGCAAAACATACACAAATCGGGTGTCGCCCTTTTGTTCGATTCGAAAATCCATCAACGTTGCGGTATTTGGATCGAAGCGGGGGATGGGTGTTTCAATCATCCAACCTTTAAAATGTTGTAAAAACCAGGTGTGTGCGTTGGTTTTTTCTTTTGGGGTGTTGATCAGCGAAAAGGCGGGATTCGGATATAATTTACTGGCCGTGGGCAACAGTTCGGTGTTCGTAATGGCACTGTTGAACACCCATTCTGCCGAAAAGTCGCCTTGTTCGGTATATACGGTACCGTCTTCCTCTAAGTGGATAATATTTGCCTGTATGCGTTGGATGTTTGGAAATCGGGCAATTTCAGCCGCAGCCCATAGGTAAAAATCGATGCCGCGCACCATGTGGTACCGAAACGGGGGCATTTTAAGCCGCCGTTCCCCTTGTAAACCATAAAAAAGGCAATGGTCCCATGATTTGAACAAAACCGGCGGTAAATCTTCCGCCTCGGTGGCCCAAAAGCACCAGGTGCGATCATTGTGTTGCTTTGCATCGCGCTCAATGATCAAAATGGACTTGTTTCGGAAAAAATCGCGTTTGCCCAATTCGGTGGCAAGGGTGAGTCCAGACAAGCCGCCGCCTGCCAAAATAATGTCGAAATGAGGCATAAAGCAGAAATGTTCGTACTTCTAATGCCATTTATCAAAAATGGTTCACGTAATTGCCAAAGAATCTTCAATTTTGCCCCCTATGAAACCCGAGCGCGTTGCAAAAATAAAATCGGTCATTCGACAGAGTCAGCCCGACCTGACAGTGGTTTTGGAAAATATCTTCGATCCGCTCAACATCAGTGCGGTGTTGCGCTCCTGCGATGCGGTGGGCGTGCGCGAAGTATTTGTGGTGTACACCAAGCCGTATTTGGACAAACGTGGGTTGGTATTGGGCAAACGCACTTCAGGCGGCGCTTTTAAGTGGATCGACGTTTATGTTTTTGAAGACCTGGCAGAGTGTTTTCGACGGGTAAAAGAACGGTATGGACGTGTTTTGGCGACTGCTTTGGGCGAAAAAAGCCAGACTTTGTACGAAATGGACCTTACTGTGCCGACCGCCTTGTTGTTTGGCAATGAGGATGACGGATTGAGCCCGGAAGCTTTGGCCTACGCGGATGGCAATTTTTTAGTGCCCCAGGTGGGCTTTGCCGAAAGTCTGAACATTTCCGTAGCCTGCGCCGTTACTTTGTTTGAAGCCATGCGGCAGCGCCATGCAAAAGGCATGTACGATACGGCTTCAAAGTTGAGCGAAGTACAACAGGAATTATTATTTGAGCGTTGGAGCAAAATGTTGCGGGAAAAATCGTGGCATCAGCAATTTGCCATTCCGGTT